>JBIKQN010000327.1:0-2950 GCA_044349615.1 Phycisphaerales bacterium | reverse complement strand
GCTGGCAATCACGATTGCAAGTGACGAAGAAATTAGGGCGGGTGATTTCATGGTTTATCTCGCGTTCAATACAACCCCAGCCACCATCGACTTGATGCTTACATTGACGCTTCTCAAACAACTCCCCGGACGGGGCGGTTGGTGTGTGTGCCTGGATGCGTAACCCCTGGAGGTCGCACTTGATGTCGTAAGGTAATCCGCCGCTGCCAATTCTCCGCATTGAATCATGTCCCTTAGCACCCATTTACCCGAATTTTTCGCCAGAGAACAGGTTCTGAGCCGCCGCGGGCGTGTTGCCTGCTTGTGTTACCCAACTACGCTCATCCCGCCCCCATGCCCTCCCGCCTCCGCAAATCTCTCCGCCACGCGTTTGCCGTGGAGCCTCCGGGCCCGGCCGTGCCCTCGGCCGAAGAACGCGCCGCACTCGATCCGCTCATTGCGGAGATTCGTCGGCGCGGGCTTGTCACTCCCGCGGTGTTCTTCCTCGAGAGCGTTGAGCCACTCAATAACGTCGGTGCGCAGGCGCTCCACTTCATGCAGCCGTTTGCAACTGCGGTGCTCGACCCCGTGCGCTACGCGGTACTCGTCAAGTACTTGGAGCGCCGCGGCAGTATCACGTGGGTCGCGCAGGAATTGCAGCGCGAACCAGTCGCCTGACGGCCGCTGCTCGTATCGCCGCACTTTTCTTCGCCCGACTGCACTGCTCGCCACCCCGAACGCCGCAAGTAACCTGCGCCGCTCATGACCGCCCCGCACGCTGCCTCGTCCTCGCCGTCCTCGCCTTCCGCCAAGACCCCGCCCGCCCCGGACCGCATTCAGGTCATCGTCGCCACGGATTGCGGGTCCACCACCACCAAGGCCATCTTGATCGAACTTGTCGATGGACACTATCGCCAGACGCAGCGCGGCGAGGCGCCCACTACCGTGGAGGCGCCGTTTGCGGATGTCACACTGGGCGTCACTAACTCAGTCACTGAACTGCAAGAACTCTCCGGTCGCCGATTGATCGCCGACGACGGCACCGTGATTCGCCGCACCTCACTCACTGATCCAAACGGCTGCGACGTTTACATCTCAACATCATCCGCTGGCGGTGGCTTGCAAATGATGGTGGCCGGTGTGGTGCGGCAAATGACCGCTGAAAGTGCGAAGCGCGCAGCACTCGGCGCTGGTGCGATCGTCATGGACACGATCGCTTCGAATGACAACCGCAAACCGCACGAGCAGATCCAGCGAATCCGCGAACTGCGCCCGGACATGGTGCTCCTCTCTGGCGGCACCGATGGCGGCGACCACAAGAAGGTGGTGGAACTTGCAGAACTCATCGCGCCAGCAAAGCCGCGTCCGCGTTTCGGTGGTGAGTATCAGTTGCCCGTGATCTACGCTGGCAACAAGGATGCAGCACCCGCCGTTGCACGCGTGTTCGGTGCTGGCTTCGACCTGAGCATCGTTCCAAACTTGCGCCCGACACTCGAAGAAGAGAACCTCGGTCCCGCGCGCGACCGCATTCATGATGTGTTTCTTGAGCACGTCATGGCACACGCGCCGGGCTACGACAAGCTGATTTCGTGGGCAAATGCACCAATCATGCCAACGCCCGGCGCCGTCGGTGACATCTTGCAAACCATTGCCTGCAAGCGTGGAATCAACGCGGTGGGTGTTGATATCGGTGGTGCCACTACTGACGTATTTAGCGTCTTTGACGGTGTGTTCAATCGCACCGTGAGCGCCAACCTTGGCATGAGTTACTCCATCAGCAACGTGTGCGCCGAGGCCACCATGCCGCGCATCATGCGATGGGTGCACTTACCAATGGACGAGCGCGAACTGCGCAATCGCGTCAAGAACAAGATGATCCGCCCGACCACCATTCCTCAATCACTTGAGGCGCTGGTGTTTGAGCAAGCCGTGGCGCGCGAAGCGTTGCGCTTGAGCTATGAGCAACACAAAGCGTTCGCTACCACGCTCAAGGGCGTGCAACAACAGCGCACTGTTGGCGATGCGTTCAGTCAACAAGCGGGCGGCGGGACGCTGGTGAACAATATGAAGCTTGATCTCTTGGTTGCATCAGGCGGCGTGCTCAGTCACGCGCCGCGCATGGAGCAGACTGCGCTCATGTTAATCGATAGTTTCGAGCCCGAGGGTTTCACAGAACTTGCGAAGGATTCCATCTTCATGATGCCGCACTTGGGTGTGCTTGCAAGCGTGCACCCCGATGCCGCGATGGAGGTCTTTGAGAAGGATTGCCTGATCTTCTTGGGCACCTGCGTTGCACCGCACGGCGAAGGAAAGCATGGAAAGCAGTGCTTTTCGTGGACACTCTCTGGCGCACGAAGCGCGCAAGGAACCATGGCGGTCGGTGAGATGCAGGTGCTGCCACTTGCGCACCATGAGTCTTGCGAGATGACCGTTCACCCCGAGAGGGGATTCGACATGGGCGCCGGTCCGGGCAAGCCCGTGACACGCATGGTGCGCGGCGGAACTGTTGGATTGATTCTCGACGCGCGCGGTCGTGCCATCACGGTCCCGGACAGCGAGACTGAGCGGCGCGCAACTATTCAGAAATGGCTAACGGCGTTACGCGTGTATGAGTAACGCGCAAACGTAGATACGCGCGCGTCAACGCGCAATCGCGCAAACGCTGTAGTGATGGTAGCACTGATGTGCAGACAGATGGACACACTCGAAACAACCACTCACTGACGATTACGCCTCGAGACAACCCATGGCAAAAGCATTTACACCTGGACTCACCGTCACTGCTCGCACCACTTACCGGGCTCGTCGAGTGCTGCCTATTGCGGGGGATGTAATGGTGACGCGTGGCTCGCAAGTGAATGCAGACACCGTGGTAGCCCAGACGTTTATGGAAGGCGATGCCTTTCCGATGCGCGCCGCCAATCTCTTGGCTGCAAACCCAAAGGATTTGCCAGCATTGATGCTCAAAAAG
>JBIKQN010000326.1:0-2962 GCA_044349615.1 Phycisphaerales bacterium | reverse complement strand
CGCGTGGATTGCTGACGGCAAGCAGGGTGGCATGGGTTACCTTGCCGAAGAAGTAGAGAAGCGGCTTGACCCGACGGCTCTCGTTCCTGGAGCGCGGAGCATTCTCTGTGTTGCAGATCGGTATGCGGATGGTCGTCCTGATCGCAGGGTGCCGGGAGTTGGTCGCATTGCGCGGTACGCGCGCGGCGAGGACTATCACGTGGTGATTCGTGCGCGTCTTGGTGCGCTTGCACAGGAACTCATTCGGATGCATCCGGGCGAACGCTTTCGGCCATGCATTGATACGGCGCCAATTCTTGAGCGTGAACACGCCGAGCGAGCCGGGCTTGGAAGAATTGGCAAGCACACCCTTCTCATTGCACCGGACGGAATCGGCACATGGGTGTTACTTGGAATGGTGGTAACAACCCTGGAATTGACGCCTATTCGTGCTGATGGGACGGTGGATGGTCGTTCGACAGCCGAAGCGGGGAAGGCGCATGGTGGTGCTGGTCATGCTGGCACTCACGCTCCTCCGTCTGCCGATGATCGTGACCCATGCGGATCATGTACGCGCTGTATTGATGCATGCCCAACCGGTGCGATCACGCCGTGGTCAGTTGATGCGCGGCGTTGCGTGAGTGCGCTCACTATTGAGGAGCGCGGTACTTTGAACGCTGAGTACTTTGGAAAGTCCGGCGATTGGCTGTTTGGCTGCGATGTGTGCCAAGAGGTGTGTCCGCACTCTCAACCGACGCTGCGTTCGCGCGCGTTTGGAATTCACGAGGCGTATCAATCATCGCGCACTGGATTTCCACTACTTGAAGTTCTTGGCTGGGACGAGGCTGCCTGGAATGCTGCCCGGATGAATGGGGTGCTGCGTCGCGCTGACCCCGACATGTGGCGTCGTAATGCGGCGCTCGCTGCAGCACACGCACTGCATTCGCCTGACACGCCCTTAGAACTTCGTGTTGCCCTGCATGCAACGCTCTCAGCGATAGCCAGCGATGAAGCCGTTGCAATCCATGTTCGGGCGGCCGCCCGCGATGCGCTGAACTCAGCAGCGCAGGCGTGACGGAGTCACTGCGCAAGGCGTTGAACAGACAAAAGAAGTATTGATCCCGCGTGGAAGCAGGAACGCTACTTACTTGTTTGGTTCTTCTGGGTCCGTTGCAGGTTCAGCCTGCGGCGGAACCTGTGGATCGACAGGTGTTGGCGGAGTGGCACCGTCGGCTGGCGTGCTGCCATCAGCTGGCGCGGCCCCATCGGCTGGCGCGCTGCCATCGGTTGGTACAGCCTCATCGGTCGGAGCAGCGCCGTCGGATGGTGTACTGCCGTCTGTCGGCGCCGCGTCGTCCGTGGTTGGCGCAGGTGCCGGAGCAGCTGTCGTCGGGATTTCAATTCCAAGTGCTGCGGCCATTTCTGTCATGGAACGCAACATGGGGGCAGCAGCCTCAGCTTCGACTCCCGAGAGGGCGTCGCGTACTTCTACCAGTGCCGTCTTGGCGTTTCCTTCCAACTTGCTGCGCTCTGCACGCAGTTGTTCTCCGCCACCTCCGGACGCAGCTCCCATGGCCTGGGCTGCAGTCATGAGACTGATCGCCTGATCGATCGAGTCAATTTGAATGGCAACAAAGCGCGCCTTGGCCATGGCCATAGCGGCTTGATCAGTTGAATTCTTGGAGGCGAGGCCATCAGCATTGATGTTCTCTTCAACACTCTTGAGCGCTGGCTGGAAGAGCTCCGCCTCAACGGTGGTGAACTCCTTCATCATTGCAGCAGCTTCTGCGCCAAGTTCGCGGGTTCGCTTCATGGCAGCCTTGGCTCGGGCGTTAGCGCCTTGCTCAGCCTTGCTTGATTCTTCTACGAGAGCATCGAGGAACTTAGTGGTATCGGTGATTTCCGCGTTGTCCTTCGTGGCCATGTCCGCAATGCGAACAGTGCTTCGGTACGGCTCGGCTTCGCGGTCATCACCACTGGCTGCCATGCGCAAGGTTTGTGCTGCGTCAAGCTTTTCGCGCGCATCAAGCATCAAAGGCAGCGCAGCTGACGGAGTGCTGGTGGCGGCTTTCGCACGAAGCGTTTGGATATCAATATCAAGTGCTTCGGCGTCCTTTTCTTTCTCGCCGATGGATGCATCCAGCGGCTCAAGCGCCGTGCGCGCTGAGTTTGCCTGGTCGGTTTCCTCAGAGACCTTGCCGTCAAATGATGCCTTGGCATCTCGCGAGGCCTTCGTGCGGGCTGCCGCTTCCTCAGGCGCGCGGGTATCACCGGATGCGTCAATCGAGCGAATCGCTGCAAGGCGTTCAGCAATGCCAGTGGCGAGCGCCGACTTCAGTTGCGCAACTCGCTCAAGATCCATGAGGTCAAGCATCATGGCATCTCGGCGCATGCGGCTTGCAAGCGTTTTGGCCTCTCTGCGCTGCGAATCACTGCCTGCAGCGGCGGTGACCTCAGAGGCAAGGGTCCGCAGTTCCTTGGCGGCCTCTGCAGGCGCCAGCAGTCCTTGCACAAGTTCCTTGGTCTCACCACCCTCAACGGCGAGTGTCTTTGACACTGCATCTGGTGAGTAGGTAATGCGGCTTGAAAGCGCCCGCGCCTTCGCGGTGACCTGCGTCATCTTCTTTGCGCCTTGCTCTGCTGGGGACGGCGTGTGCAAGCCATTGCAAGCCGGCAGCGAAGTAGAAACAAGAAGGGCGGTAGTGGCGAGGATGCGGGCTCGGTTCATGGTTCTTATCTCGTGAGTGTCGCCAGTATGGCGCAATCGGCAATTTACCCGCCGACTGCAAAGGTGGCTAAGTGGGTTGGCGGTCAGCGATCCGGACCATCCACAGTGGTATCTGGGCGGTCTGGTGCGTCGAGTTTGGGTGCCACGTACTTGACGGGGTACTCCGGTCGTGGCTGGTACATAGAACGAATCCAGTCGAGCGTGTCCTGCAGTAATTGCGGGGTCGATACGCTCAGGACGGGCTTCCAACCCTTG
>JBIKQN010000325.1:0-2971 GCA_044349615.1 Phycisphaerales bacterium | reverse complement strand
CTAGAGCGTCATGCGCATCTGCTGTCACGCGTCGTCTTCCCAATACGGACGATCGGCCGGACCTGGTGGTGGAAATGAACCATGCGTGCGCTCGCGCAACTTCGCGCGGCAGCGCATTCGTAATTCCTCAATGCGTGCACGAAGGTTTTCGAGAAACACATCCGGACCTTCTGCAGACCAAAGTTCAACAGTCTCTGGCGGAATAGGCTCGCCAATCTCGGCCTGAAGTTTCCCTCGGAGTGATGGCCATCGTCGCGACTTCGGCCAGATGTCGTGCGCACCCTCAATCGCCATGGGCACAATGGTCGCCTTCGCGCGCCGCGCAAGCAGTGCGATTCCAGGCTTGAATGCCTTGGTCCGGCCATCATCATTGCGGGTGCCTTCAGGGAACATAAAGACAGCACGACCCATTCCCAATTGCTTGATCGCCATACGTAACGCACCAAGATCGCCCGAGCCGCGCTCAATCGGCACTGCGCCGTAACTACTAATCAGCATTGCAAATGGACGAAAGCGAAACAGACTCTCGCGCGCGATGATCGTGTACGGGCGCTCACGCGTGGCGCTGCCGCATGCGGGCGGATCAAGCAGACTCTGATGATTGCTCACCACCAGAATGCCGCCCTGCCGCGGCAAACGCTCTTGCCCAGTGACACGAAAGCCCCAAATCAGGCGCATTGTGTAAAAGACAATAATTGCGCTGGCGGTAAACCACGCAACACTCAACGCGCCACGACCCGGAGCCCGACGCTTGGCCTCAAAGAGCGTGATCATGCCGTCTGCACCACACGAGGAGGTGCCAGTACGTCTGCTGGTACGGCAGACCGCGTCCGGCGCTCGAGCTCCGTAACTACTTGGTCAAGCGTCAAACCGCTTGTGTCAATCCGTTGCGCACCGGGTGCACATACAAGCGGACCATCAACACGCGTTTCATCAAGGTGGTCACGCTGTTGAATCGCGCGCAACACCGCTTCGTAATCCGCAGGTCGACCCTGCGTGCGCATTTGGTCAACACGACGGCGCGCGCGAACTTCCGGGTGCGCATCTAAATAAAATCGAACGATGGCGTCAGGAAAGACAACCGATCCCTGATCGCGCCCTTCCGTTACGAGCCGTGGATGCCCACGCCCAATCACACGCTGCGCTTCAACCATCGCTGCCCGCAGTGCTGGCTGGCGCGCCACAACGCTCACTGCAACATTCACATCAGCGTCACGAATGCGTTCAGTGAGGTCACGACCACCAAGCAGAAGCCGCGGTGGTCGATAGGACCAGTCGAACACAAGCCCTGCTTCAGCGATTCGCGCAGCAAGTGCCACACCATCATCGGCTGGCACGCCCTCATCAAGGGCAATGACTGCGGCGGCGCGGTACATGGCGCCAGTGTCGAGGACCTCAAGACCGAGGCGCTGCGCAAGTTTCCAAGCAACCGAGCTCTTTCCCGTCCCGGCCGGGCCATCCATCGTCACGATCACGCCTACTGGCGCCGTCATGTGGCTACCTCAGCCTCGCCCTCAGCCTCTTCCTCATCCTCGTCTTCTACCGGATCAATCTCGGCAGCAAAGAGATCACGGGCAAGTTCAATATTCCCCACCGGATCAGCCTTGCCCGCATAGTCAATACAGAGCGTGTTCTGGTAACCGACGGTGCGAACCGCATCAAGAAGCTTGGCGAGATCCCAGGCATCATGCTTGCCGGTCTTACCGAAACCCTTAATGCTGGCTTCAACAGCCTGTGCGTATGGAGCAAGCTTGCGTAACGTGGCTTCTGCATCACCGGAAGCAGCCGCGTGTGCAAATGTCGGCATACTTCCGATTCGGAATCCGCCGATTTTTTTGATGAGTTCTGCAATCTTCAGCGGATCGCCAGCAGCACCAGAACCAGGGCGGAGCAGAAGATGAGTATCGAACCGGTCGAGTGCTACCAAGGATCGCTTGATATTTGCGGCGTATGCGTCAAAGTTTGCAGCGGGTAGCGCGCTGAGTTCCACAGCGACGGCTGGTGCGCCAAGTTTGCTTGCAGCCATGCCAAGGCGCTCAATTCGGGCAATGGATGCAGGACCTGCGTCCGGCCCAAAGTCCAAAGCCGCCTCATCAACGAGGACCAGAATGGGGCACCGGGCGCGATCTGCGCGGTCTCTCAGGCGCTCAAGGTCTTTGGCACCCATGCCGCGCAGGAGCGCTGTATTGGCATTGATTCCCTTCACTCCCAACTCTTCCGCCGCGAAGTCCGGAATCTCCATCGGCTGAAGCGCTTGCTTTGCACGCTTCACGTACTGCAGGGATCGAGAAGAAATGGTGAGGAGCATGGGGGTGGGTGGCGGTCGGAGAGCCGCGACTCAGAGTCTACACGCACGGCTATCATTCCCGCCTCGACGACGGATCCGCATGTGCGAATTCGCCCCGACCCACCGCATTCAGGAGAAGATTGATGTCTACCCCCGCCAACTGCCGGTTCAGCGAGACGCACGAGTGGTTCCGTCAGGAGACGGACGGAACGGTCACCATGGGCATCACCCAGCACGCGGCCGATGCACTCACGGATATCACCTTCGTGGAAATGAAGGCCGATGGAACGAAGATCACCGCAGGCGGAACGGTCGGCGAGGTGGAGAGTGTGAAGACCAGCAGTGAAATTTATATTCCCTGCGCTGGAACGGTGGTGGCAAGCAATGAAGCCGCCCACAAGGATCCTTCCCTGTTGAACAGTGATCCCTACGGCAAGGGCTGGTTGGTGCGCCTCTCCGATTGCGACCTCTCAAAGGCCACCGACTTGATGGATGCGAAGACGTACGACGAAAAGAACGGTCACTAATTCGTGCTGCGGGCCACGCCCGACAACGCGCCAAACACCCCGAGCCCATGGCGCGCGAGTGATGGCAGATGAATAACGGCCCCGCCACACGTTCTGTTGGTACTCCGCCGCTGAATACAGCGGGCGCAGCATTTCTGTGCGCCCGCGCGGTACGCAA
>JBIKQN010000023.1:0-9849 GCA_044349615.1 Phycisphaerales bacterium | reverse complement strand
CGGCATTGCGCTCCTTTCGCCTCATACAGCGCTTGATGCAGTGAAGGGCGGAGTGAACGATTGGCTTGCCGAGGGAATTGCCGGCGGCGCAGATGCTCTTGCGCTCAGCGGCGGATTCGAGCCTCTGCGTCCTGCATCACTTCTGCCGCGCGGTGAGGCATTCAAGTTGGTTGCGTTTGTTCCGGTGCAGTCATCACAGAGCGTGCGTGATGCGCTTGCACAGGCCGGGGCCGGAGTGATTGGCAATTACGAGCAATGCGCGGTGCGCGGTGATGTCACCGGAACATTTCGCGCGCGCGCCGGGGCCAAGCCCGCCATAGGAACAACAAGCGGAATGCAGGAAATCCGCGAAGAACGAATCGAAATGGTCAGCAGTGCAGAACGATTGCCGTGGGCCATTGCCGCTCTGCGGGCTGTGCATCCCTATGAGGAGCCGGTATTTGAAGTTCATGCCTTGGCATCGCGCCCATCGCTCGACGAAGGTGCTGGAAGACTGCTTGTGCTGCGCACGCCGGCCACTGCACGCGAGATTTCTGCGCGGCTTCGGCGTCATTTGGTCACCAAGCGCATCGACTGTGTGTGCCCACCCGGATGTGAGAAAGTGCGCCACACTCGCGTTGCACTCTGCCCAGGATCGGGGGCATCTTTCATGGCCGAGGCAGCGGCGCGGAATGCCACGCTCTTTGTGACCGGTGAGGCGCGGCACCATGATCATCTTGCCGCGATTGCTTCAGGAATCACGCTTCTCTTGCCCGGGCACACGCAGACAGAACGGGGTTACATGCCGGAACTGGCTCGGCGGCTAGCAGTTGCCCTCCCGGGAGTGTCATTCACTACTTCGCAGGCTGATCAACCACCGCTCAGCGAGGCTTCGATGCGCCCGGTGCCGGCACTAGGCGCCCGGCCACGGCGACCGCTTCGCTGAGGCTTCGTGCCGCAGCAGCGGCGCCAATGGATTCTGCAAGCCCATCGTTAGCGGTGAATACTCCACCGCCCAACAGAAGTGGAACATGCTGCGCTTCGGGCGAGGCTTTCATGGCGTCTGCAAGATCCATGGCGGCTCGCACTGAGAGCATGGTGGATGCGCTTGCTGCAACAAGACGAAAGGCACGGCTCTCACTGGCTGCACTTTCGGCAATCGACATGATCACTTCGGTGGCTGGAACATTGGCTCCTAGGAACTCAACTGTCCAGCCGTCCATTTCCAGTAAGTCAGCAACCATTCGTAGACCGGATTCGTGCATATCCCCGCCGACACTGCAGCACAACGCGCGACGCCCGTCTGCGGGTTTCGCCTTCGCCGCAGTGCGCAGTTGCGCCACGATGGTTCGCACGGCCGAAGTACAAAAGTGTTCGTCGGCAATCGATGCTTCCTGCATGTGCCACATGCGGCCAATTTCGCACATGGCTGGTGCCACGATGCGCTCGTAGACCGCAACGAGTGGCAGACCGCCGTGGAGTGCTTCAAGTGCGATTGCTGCCGCCGCTTCTTGATCGCGCTGTAAAAGTTGCAGCAAGAAGAGTCGCGAGAGTGTGGAATCTGGTGATGTTTCCTCAATGAGCCCGTGATCATGCCCCGGGGTATCGGCAAGCGCAGCGGTAGCTGCCTGAGAGAAACGACTCACATACTTTGCGACTGATTCCGGAAGTTCCTTGGCTAAGCACTCCGATAGGGCCACCACATGCTCCTGGATGTCGTCTTCTGGAACATTGCGAGCGCGCAAGGCGTCTGCAGCCCATGCAACATGACCTCCGTAGAACGCAGGGCGATCACACGCCACTGCTTCCACAAGGTGCGCGAGCCTGGACAGAACCTCGGTCCTCCAAAGGCGTCTGCCTCCGGGTCCGTAGCGCTCATTCATGGAAGTGTCGGCATCAAAGTGCATATCCACAGCCATATCCGCTAGGCCGCGTTGAACGGCGCTGATCGCGGAGGCGTGCTCTCGTGCCACTTTGTACATCGCAGTTGATTTCGTGCCGCGTGGCGTGCGGATTCAGCCGCGGAAACGACCCAACACCATGGAGGTGTTATGACCGCCGAAACCAAACGAATTGTTGATGGCGTAATCACACTTGACCTCTTGTGCCACATTGGCCACAAAGTTCAAGTCAAAGCCTTCGTCTGGGTTCTCAAGATTGATGGTGGGTGGCAGAATGCCCTCCACAATCGCCTTGATGGTTGCTACTGTCTCGATCGCACCAGCCCCGCCGAGCGTGTGCCCGGTGACTCCTTTGGTGCTAGACATGGCGAGGTTGGCAGCATGCGCGCCGAAGAGAGCCTTGACGGCCACCACCTCAGCCTTGTCGCCGAGCGGTGTGCTCGTGCCGTGCGCATTGATGTACTTGATATCGGTGGTGTTCAGCTCCGCATCCTTCAAGGCAATCTCCATTGCCTTGCGTGCGCCTCGGCCCTGATCATCAGGTGCTGCAATGTGAATTGCATCGCCCGTCACGCCAAAGCCAAGGAGCTCGGCATAAATGCGCGCTCCGCGTGCTTTCGCATGCTCGAGTTCTTCCATGACAATGATTCCCGCGCCTTCGGCAAGTACGAATCCATCGCGATCGCGATCGAATGGTCGACTTGCCCGGGTGGGATCATCGTTGCGCGTACTGAGGGCCTTCATTGCCGCGAAACTGCCAACGCAGAGTGGAGTCACTGCACCTTCGCTGCCACCAGCAACCATGACGTCGGCATCGCCGCGTTGGATGATGTGGAAGGCTGCACCGATAGCGTGACTACCAGTGGCGCAGGCGGTGGCCGTGGCAATGTTTGCGCCCTTGAGCCCAAAGCGAATACTCACATTTCCAGCCAGTGCGTTCACCATGAGTTTGGGAACGACGAACGGGCTGACTGAGCGCGGGCCGCGATCAAAGAGCTTTCGCAGGCCCACCTCAATGGTGTCAATGCCGCCGATTCCCGAGCCGATCGCCACGCCGTAGCGGTACTGATCGCCTTGGGAGAAATCCATGCCACTGTCAGCAACAGCCTCTTCGGCCGCGCACATGCCAAACACAGAGAAGCGGTCCATGCGCTGGATGGATTTAGGGTCAATGCGCTTCTCGGGGTGCAGGTTCCGCACCTCGCCAGCAAAGGTCACGCTCCACTCCGGGGTGGGAGTAAAGAGCGTAATAGGACCGATCCCTGACTTGCCCTCAACGAGGGCATTCCAGAATTCCGGCACGGTGTTGCCGACGTCTGTCACGGTTCCAAGCCCGGTGATGACAACGCGCCGAAGTGTGATCGTCCGCATGGCGGGTAATAGTCCGTAGAAGGAATGCGCCCCGGCCCGGAATGGGGCCGGGGCGCAAGTTCGGTCAGCGGGTGCAACCCAGATTCAGTTCAAAGGTCACTTCTGTCCCTTGGCCTGCATCTGGTCGTGAATGAAGTCCACGGCATTCCCGACGGTGAGAATCTTGCTGGTCTGGTCGTCTGGGATCTGGATATCGAAGCGTTCTTCGAGTTCCATGACCAGCTCGACAAGGTCAAGACTGTCAGCGTTGAGGTCGCTTGTGAAGTTAGTGTTACGGTTGATCTTGTCTTTGTCGGCCGAGAGTTTCTCGGCAACAACCACGATCACCTGCGGTTCAATCTCATCCTTGGTCACGGTCACGTCGCTCTCCTTTGAGAGGGTTACGGGCGGCCGGAGGTTTCCGGCCCCTTAGGCGAAGGGGGAAATATAGCGGATTTCATCGGCTCATGACGGTTCAGTTTGTCAATGAGCGGGCTAGACAGGTTTCTAGCCTTGGTCACATCGGCAGACCGCCGTCTACAACGAGAACTTGCCCAGTGATATATCCAGCGTCATCCGCAGTCAGATAGGCCACTGCAGCAGCAATATCCTCAGGAATACCGAGTCTTCCGACGGTGATATGTTCAGCCACCTTTTTCTTGTCATCGGGACCAAGAAATGCGGTCATGTCTGTTTCCACGAAGCCAGGAGCCACCACATTGGCGGTTATGCCCTTGGCTCCGAGTTCCTTGGCGATGCTCTTGGTGAGGCCAATGACCCCGGCCTTGGCCGACGCATAGTTAGCCTGACCCTTGTTGCCTGCAACGCCACTAACACTGCCAATATTGACAACCCGCCCAAACTTGCCGCGGAGCATGGGGCGTGACGCAGCGCGGCAAGCGATGAATACCGAGCGCAGGTTGACATTGATGACCTCATCAAAGTCTGCATCCGACATTCGCATCAAGAGGCCATCCTTGGTGATGCCGGCGTTGTTGACAAGAATGTCGAGCCGCCCGTGCTTCTCTGACACTTCTTCCACCATTCGCTGAACTGCAAGACCATCGGCAAGATCGCAGGTGCGGAATTCGCAACTGCCGCCGGCGGCAGTGATTTCCGCTTCAAGTGACTGCAGTTGCTCAGCATTGCGCGCAACGGCCACCACATGGCGGCCATCCTTTGCAAGACGCTTGGCGATTCCGCGGCCGATTCCACGGCTTGCTCCAGTGACGATTGCTACGCGCTTATCCATGCAGAAGCTCCTCTATGAATGAGCGGCGGAGTGTAACTGCACAGCAAAAACAGAGCGGGACCAGCTTGCGCCGGTCCCGCTCTGTACGTTCGCCTTCACTAAAAAGGCGTCGCCTCAATTCACTTGCCAGGGCCGCGACCCGGGCGATCAATGCCTCCCGGTGGTGGCTTGTTGCGCATCGGAGGAGCTCCAATTGGCCCAGATTCCTCGCCGGAACCTGATGCTTCGGGCTTTTCCTGCTCCTGAACGCGAGCGGTTGGCTTGACGGTTTCGTCGGGCTCGAGTGCAACCTTTCGATCGGCATCGACTACTTTGACCCACTCGCCGATCAGGTTTGAGCCGCTGATCTTGCCCATGATGTCAACTGGTTGCACGTAACTCTCAAAGAGTTGCGTCTCTACCTTTTTACCTTCACCAGTTGCCTTAAATGCCCACAACTGCGCTTCGATATCACTTCCGGCGCGGTAGACGGCCATGACATAGGCCTTGCCCTCACGCGTCGTTGTGGTCAGGTCAATCCGGGTCACAGGGGCGCAAGCTTTCTCAAATCCGCCGCCACTCTTCATGGCATCGAGCACTGCCGCATCTTGCGGGCCCATGGCGGATCGGATGGCATCTGGCTTCGACTTTGCGAATCCGTCAAAGAACTTGAGGACAGCAACGCGCTCTGGATCAGTGGCTGGCGCCTTGTCTTCTGGAAGGCGGATCTTCTCGCTGATTCCAAGTTCCTTCATCAGCTGAGCGATCGGCGTCACGGTCGGCGGCGGCGGTGGCGGCGGCGGTGGTGGCGGTGGCGGCGCTACTGCAACGGGCGCCTCTTCTTCCTCGCCGCAACCACTGAGCGTCAGTGGCGCGAGGACGAGGGCGACAGCAAGCCCGGCCGCTGTTGCAGTACGAGCAATGGCTCGGAATGCATCAGCTTCAGGCGTTGGTTTGGACTGCATGATCTCGTTGGGGTTGGTCATGGGTGTTTACCTCTATCGAACGATCGATCCGTCTCATCAAGCCCTTCAGGACGGTGTTCGGAGCAAGCTCATGGAAGGTTGCATCACTGCCGCCTGTGATCTCTCCGCCCTTGATTGCGCCGATCATGTCGGAGCAGGACTGGCTCCATCGTACCGGGGAGATGATTTGCTCAACAAGCAACTTTCGTAGGCGGGTGGGGTTATTTCGCTCGTGCCGCAGGCCGGTCACGTTGCTCCACACATCGACGGAAAGGGGCTTTAAGTCAACATGCTCCAAGGCTCTCGCCATGCCCTCGGCTGCCGATGCCATCAGTGGGCTATGGAACGCGCCTGCCACGGCAAGTTTGGCTGCGCGCAGCCCCATGCTGCTGGCAACCTCCACGGCGCGGTCGCACGCGGTCACTGATCCTGAGACCACAATTTGCCCGGGCGCGTTGAAATTGGCAGGAACAAGCACTTCGCCATGTGCTGCTGCGGCGCAGACTTCATTCGCTTGGGTCTCATCGGCGCCGATCAATGCCACCATGCCTCCGCGCGATGCTTCGGCAGCTTGCTGCATGAGCCGCCCGCGCGTTGCTACAAGGCGCAACCCGTCTGCAAATGAGAATGCACCTGCGATGCACAGAGCGGTGTACTCGCCGAGCGATAGTCCGTTGGCTGCAACGGTCGCGATGGTGGGGTGTTGCTCAAAGAGAGCGGAGTGGCACGCCATGCCGCAGGTGAAGAGGGCAGGCTGGCTGATGTCGGTGCGATTGAGTTCTTCTTGCGGTCCTGCAAAGCAGTACTCGCTGAGGCGGCGAGTGCCGACGCTCGTGATCTCATCCGCCGCTTGGTAGACGCTGGCGGCTGCAGGGCTGAATTCAGCCCACGATTGGCCCATGCCAACGGTTTGTGCGCCTTGACCGGGACAGAGGAAGACGAAGCCGTTGCTCATTGCGCTCATCGCTTTATTCCTTAACTTGGTGTCGTGCATGTCCGGCAAGCCGGCGTGTGCAATCACATGTTCCAAACACACGATGCCCATGTCACTCCTGCGCCAAACGCAACCAGAATGATGGGCTTCCCGGGACCGATCGACTTTGTTTCAAGCAATTCATCAAGGCAGATTGGAATGCTAGCTGCGCTCGTGTTTCCGTAGCGATCAATGTTGATGTAGACGCGATCTGCAGGAAGCTGCAATTTCTCGATGGCACTCTCGATGATTCGCACATTCGATTGGTGGCAGATGTATTGCTGGACATCGTCAACCTTCATGCCAGTGGCATCAAGTGCTTCGCGGATCGCTTCTTGGAAGCGTGTTACGGCAAACTTGTAGATCTCGCGCCCATGCATACGCAGGTGGCCAAGGCGAATAGGGTTCGCTTCGTCACCGGCTGGGACATCGCGGTCAACCTTGGGGTGATAGAGGGTGCGCCACAGGCGGCCATCGCCGTGCATGGTCTGGTGGATGCAGCCCTTGGATGGATCTGGATCCGCTACGAAGATCGCAGCTCCCGCGCCGTCGCCAAAGATGATCGAGACTGATCGATCAGACCAGTCCACAAGGCGAGTGAGAACTTCAACGCCGATCACGGCGATGGTCTTGGCTCTGCCGCAGCGGATCATGGTGTCAGCCAGATTCATGCCGTAAAGGAATCCGCTGCAGGCTGCTGCAAGGTCGAATACGGCGGCGTCGTCGGCACCAACTGCTTCGCTGATTCGCGCTGCGGTGGAAGGGCAAATCATCTCGCCGCTGACGCTAGCCACGATGATCATGTCAAGATCTGCGGCATTGACGCCGGAGTTGGCTAGTGCTTTCAGCAGTGCGTCCCGACCGAGGGAGAAGACGGTTTCCGAGTCATTGGCGCGGCGTCGGGCCTTGATACCAGTGCGCTGCTGAATCCATTCGTCGCTTGTGTCGACGATCTTCTCGAGCTCCTTATTGGTGAGCTCTTCGACCGGAACCGCACGTCCCGTGCCTGCGATTCTCACGCCGCGCCCGAAGGGCACCGCAGTCATGCCTCGACCTGTTCCATCTTGACGGTTGCAAGGCGCGCAACGATCTTCTCGTTGATGCGCGCTTCGGCGAAGGCCTTGCCGCGCAAGATGGCGTTGCGGATGGTCTTGTCTTTGCTCGAGCCGTGACTGATCAGCGAGACGCCGTTGACACCCAAGAGAGGTGCGCCGCCGTATTCGTGATAATCGTGCTTGGAGTAGATGCTCTTGACGACAGGCTCAAAGCGCATGGCGAGTTCCGGATCGGTAGCGATCACTTCGTGCGCAATGGCGCGGAAGATGCCAGCGGAGAGACCTTCGGCGAGTTTCAGCATGACGTTGCCAACAACACCGTCGGTGATGATGACATCTGCTTCGCCGTTGAAGACGCCGCGACCTTCAACGAAGCCAGTGAAGTTCAGGTGATCAAACTGGCGAATGAGATCGCGAGCGTTTCGGATCAAGTCCGTGCCCTTTTGCTCTTCGCCGCCGACATTCATCAGGGCCACGCGCGGATTCTTAATGCCCATGATTTCACGGGCATAGACATCGCCCATCACGCCGTATTGGGCTAGATGAGTTGCTTTTGGCTCAATATTCGCGCCCACATCGATCAAGATGATTGGACCGCTGAAGGTTGGGATGGTGACGCAGATGCCAGGGCGAACTACGCCGGGAAGACGGCGCATGAAGTACTGGCTCGCAGCCACGCACGCGCCGGTGTTGCCGGCGCTGATGACTACATCAAGGCGGTTCTCAGCCTTGGGCGAGGCCATCTGGTTCATCACCACGATGGAGGAATTCTTCTTGGCTTTCATCGCCTCAACGGGCGATTCGTCCATTCCGATCACTTCAGTGGTTGCAATGATCTCAACGCGTTCATCCGCAAGGAAGCCGCGCTCTTCGAGTGCATCGCGAATGACGGCTTCGTCGCCAAAGAGTACGAGGCGATCGGAATGCAACAAACTTGGGAGCGCCTGAACGCATCCCTTAAGGATTTGGTCGGGGGCATTGTCGCCCCCCATCACGTCTACGCCTATGCGCATCGGAGGAGTTGTGCACCAGACCGGGGCTTACGCCTCGGGCTGAGCCACCCTCAACTGCAGGCCAGGTCGCACGTAGCCGCAGTCGCGGCACGCGGTGTGCGGACGCTTGTTGGCGCCGCAGTTTGGGCAGTTGACGGTGTGCGCGGCGGTGAGCGCCTGGTGCGCGCGGCGGCGGCGAGTGCGGCCGGGAGATGTGCGGAATGCTGGGAGCATGGTGTGTTGACCTCTGTCTGATGACTGTGATGCGCTGCAATCCCCTAAGGGGCCTGACCGAAGCGCAGGGGGCGGATGGTAGCCGAAACAGCATGTGCAACGCAAGATGCGCAATGCATTGCTGACGGTTCCTTCAGTTTCCGGTAATCTTGCCCACCCCAATGCCAAAGTTTGAATTGTTCACCGATGGAGCCTGTTCAGGTAACCCCGGCCCGGGTGGTTGGGGGTTCATCCTTCGTGGTGGAGACCTGCCTTTCGAGCGCTTCGAGAGCGGCGGAGAACTTGGAACCACGAACAATCGCATGGAACTCACTGCCATTATTCGTGGTCTTGATGGAATTCCGGATGGCGCGGAGGTGATCGTTACAACGGATAGTGACTACTGCGTCAAGGGCCTCAATGAGTGGATTGATGGCTGGAAAAAGCGCGGATGGCGCAAGGCAGACAAGTCGCCCGTACTGAATCGCGAGCTCTGGGAGATGCTTGATGGGCATCGAGCGCGCCTCCGTGTCCGCGCAACATGGATTCGTGGTCACAATCAGCATCCAGAGAATGAGCGATGCGACCAATTGGCTGTTGCAGCCATTGACGAAGTGCGCCGAAGTGGTCGAACTGTCCACATTCGTGGCGCATAACTGCAACATCATTCAGCGGAATGCATGCTGATTATGCCTCTGCAGCGGTTGCGATCATTGGCGATTCTCGCTATCGTTCACCCCTTCACCCAAACGGAAACATAGATAGAACCATGCCAACGATCAATCAGCTCGTCCGCAAGCCCCGCCGTTCGCCGGATGCGAAATCGAAGGTCAAGGACCTCGCAGCATGCCCGCAAAAGCGTGGCGTTTGCCTCCAAGTAAAGACCGTCACCCCGAAGAAGCCGAACTCCGCGCTTCGTAAGGTTGCTCGTGTTCGTCTCTCAAACGGCAAGGAAGTCACCGCCTACATCGGCGGCGAAGGCCACAACCTGCAGGAGCACTCAATCGTGCTCGTGCGTGGTGGTCGCGTTCGCGATCTTCCTGGTGTTCGTTACCACATCGTCCGTGGCACGCTTGACTGCCTCGGAGTGGAAGGCCGCAAGAAGGGCCGTTCGCAGTACGGTGTGAAGAAGAAGGCTGCTGCCTCGAAGAAGAAGAAGTAATCACGCACATTGGTGAGCGGGCTGTTCC
>JBIKQN010000324.1:0-2985 GCA_044349615.1 Phycisphaerales bacterium | reverse complement strand
ATACCGAAGCGGTGTTCGTCACCATGGTCCATCCGGTGGCGCCAAGCGGAGCCATTCGCGGCGCGCCGTCGACGGCAATGAGCACGGTGGGCTGCTGCGTTAGGGTGATGGCAGGTACATCCGTCACAACGCCTGGCGTTGAACTGCCGCGCGCATTCACCAGCCGCATGTTCTGCAGCAAGATGGGGCGAGTGGTGGTCATCGCCACCACATAGAGCGCCTGCGACAGGGCTTTCACATCGGCGTCAGAAGCGGGCTTGCCGTCGATCGTGAACGCGCGCACTGCAAACTGATTGATCTCAATTTCGCCGGGAACGTCGGCAGCCATCATCTCGGCCTGCAACTGTGCATTGCCAGTGACCGTCTTGCCATCAGCGCCGTCCATGGAAACCTGCGTGACCAAGTACGCACGTGCGCCGTCGATGCCGGTGACGCGCGGCTGAAAGACTCGATAGGTCTTGCCGTTGGAAGTGATGTCCTGCGGCCAAAGATTTGGGTGCGCGGGCATGGCTGGACTTTGTGCGGGGGCAGCACTGCTCCCAGCCGGAGTGGCGGGGTTGCCCGCCGGAGGCGCGGGGTTGCCAACGGCTGGCGCCTGGATGGGCGCAACGAAGGCGATGGAAAGGCTGACGAGGGTGGCGGCGATTGTGGGGATCATGTGGATCATGTTGTTCCAAGAGGCGCGATACATGCACCAAGCGGGGCAAAGTCTACCTCCAACACAGGTGCTTACATTGGCGCGCCCGGTAGATGTCGATTCGTCGCTCGGTTGGCGTATGCCTGATGTGGTTTCAGATAGCCGAATTAAAAAGTTACAAATAGACGCTATCAAAGGTTTCACATAGACGCACTCAAAGGTTACAATCAGCCGGATGTCAAATCATCTACCACTGCCGCGGCTTGCCGAAGGCGCCTTGACTGAAGCCCTTTCGGATACGCCGGTGGTGCTCGTCCACGGTCCGCGGCAATGCGGCAAGACAACGCTTGCGAGGCAGGTTGGCGAACGCCTTGGATTCGCGTACTTGAACCTTGATGATGATGCGGCGAGGCGCGCCGCGAAGGACGATCCCGCCGGCTTCGTGGCGCGGCTTCCGGAGCGCGTGATCATTGACGAGGTGCAACGGGCGCCCGAGATCTTCCTGCCGCTCAAAATGGAGGTCGACCACCGGCGCAAGCCTGGTCGCTTCCTGCTCACGGGCTCTACCAACGTACTCCTGCTGCCAAAGATGGCTGACTCGCTCGCTGGCCGTATGGGCTCGATCCGACTCCACCCGCTCGCGCAGTGCGAACTGGAGCGGCGGGAACCAACGCTCCTGCGGGCGCTCATGCGAGGCGATTTCAAGATGCGCACTTCTCGACGTCTTGGAGAGGAACTTGCCGCACGTATCGCAGGCGGGGGCTTTCCTGCTGCGCTTGCTCGAAAGGCACCCGCGCGGCGAAAGCAGTGGTACGCGGATTACGTTGATTCGCTGGTGCAGCGCGACGTGCGGGACCTTGCGCGGATCGGTTCCCTCAACTCGATACCAAAACTCCTCAAACTGGCCGCTTCGCAGACGGCCAGACTTATCAACGTGAGTGAGCTTGCCGCCCCGTTTCAAATCACTCGACCGACGATCCGCGACTACGTCACGCTGCTCGAGCGCATCTTCATTCTGGAAGAGTTGCCGCCATGGCACAGCAACCGCCTCAAGCGGCTGGTAAAGACACCAAAGCTCCACGTCACCGACAGCGGCTTGGCGTGCGCGTTGCTTGGGCTGTCGCCAGCGGCGCTGTGGGAGGACCGCGAGGCGCTTGGCCAGCTGCTCGAGACATTCGTCTTGGGCGAACTGCGGCGGCAGTCATCAGCATTCGATGACGGAATCGAGTTTTCGCACTTCCGCGACAAGGATTTAGCCGAGGTGGACATCGTGCTCGAGCACTCCGGCTCGCGCGTCAGCGGCGTCGAGGTCAAGGCATCGTCCACTGTGCACCCGACCGATTTCCGAGGCATGCACCGCCTGCGTGAGGCAAGCGGAAAGCGGTTCGTCTGCGGCATCGTCCTGTACGACGGCGAGGTCACCGTGGGATTCGGCGAGGGTATGTTCGCGGTCCCGATCGCCGAACTGTGGCGTTGATTGACAAGTGGGTCGGCCGAAAAAGAACCAATGCGACCCATAAGGCTCGCCCTAGTGTCAACTCACTGACGCCGTGATTCGTGCCGCGCAACCAATGCGTCCCATTCCGGCCCGAACGCCCACTGGTAATTGCGCCAACGACCAATGGATGATCGATTGATGGGCGCCTGGACCTGCGCGTGACTCAGCGTATATGCCACGCGCGCATTCTCCTCCGGCCGAAGCACTTCATCGGTCAATTCAAGACCCATCATGCGCAAGCAACGGGCGGCATGCTCAGCGGGCGCATCCACCAAATCTTCGTAGTAGACAACTTCATGCGGTAGCCCCAGCGCGGCAAGTGCCTCCGGCAGGATGGCATCACGCGCTTCCATCAGTTGGCGAATCGATTCAAGCGATGCAGTCCACCCATCGTTCGTCGGGACGAAGTACGAAAGCAGAATGCTGATCGCAGTGTCGCGCGGGTCACGCATCACCGTGATGCACCGCGTTCCCGGAAGCACGGCAGCAATCGCTGGAAGCTGTCGCCATCCGCGCAGGTTCTTGTCAAACATCCATGATGCCCCAGCGCGCTTCCGCCGACGTGCGTCAGCAAGGAATGCCTGCTGCAAGCCCTGCGCTTCTGCGCGGGTCAGATGAGCGAGACCCTTCCCTGCACGCCCAGCGGACATCAATGCCTCGCCCAAGTGGCGCGTGCCGTCGTACTCACCGATGCCACTGATAGCAGGATGACGGTCAAGCATCTGCTCAAGCAGCGTGGTTCCGCTGCGGGGCATGGCGATGACCATGGCAAGATCCTCCACCCGATCAGCCTGCGGCTCGAACCAACGACCGCCCTTGGCCAACAGTTCGCGCTGCAGGCGGAGTGGAC
>JBIKQN010000022.1:0-9873 GCA_044349615.1 Phycisphaerales bacterium | reverse complement strand
GGGTTGCGTCGGCACTGCGCCGACATGCAATCAAGACCGTGCTGATCCATGGCGATCGCAGTCAGCGGCAACGAACCGAGGCGCTTGCGGCCTTTACCACCGGACATGCCGACGTTGTTGTGGCCACAGATGTTGCCTCACGCGGACTGCATGTACCCGCCGCCCGTTGTGTGATCAATTACGACGTCCCACTCCTTCCCGAGGAATATGTTCACCGCGTTGGGCGCGCGGGTCACGGTGGTGGAAGTGCTGAGGCCTTCACACTTCGTTGCCCAGCCGATGTTGAGCGATGGTTACATGTGGAGCGCACACAACGTGTGAAGTTGATGCCGAAGAAGCCACCGGCATACGCGGCCTACATGCGCATGCGTGACGGTGCGGTTCCGGACCGGGAAGTTGAGATGACGACTGGTGGTCCGCGTAGTGCGGGAAGCCGAACAGCGGGTCCTCGTATTGCTGGTCCCCGAACACCCGGCGCCAGACCAGCCGGGGCGCGTCCTGCAGCGGCTCGAAGCGGCGGCGCGCGAACCGCTGGACGAGTGGAGCGACCAGCTCGACGTGTTGATCGCCCACTGACAATCGGTGGAAGTACCGATCCGAATGCCCCAGTGCCAGCAGGACGTTCACTCGCTGCAATGATTCGAAATGCCCCGGCAGCGTTGAAGCGCAAAGAGAAGCGCGTTCAAAAGGGCGACAAGCCAAAGGATCAGGCACACAAGCGCGGTAAGCAGCGCAAGGCGCCCATCGCCAAGGGACAGAAACCTGGTGGTGGTGTGAAAAAGGTGACATGAAAAGCCGCGGGCGAGCAAGTGGCGTAGTCGCTGCCCTGTTGCTTGGCGCAGTCAGCGCGGCCGCCACGGTGCCCTACGCCTACATGACCATGTCGGCGATACACGACTCCACTGATGTCCTGTTGCTGCGCGGAACGACGGTGTGGAGTGGTTCTGAACGTCGCTCGGCATGTATCCGATGGATCAATGTGGAGACTGTTGGGCCGCTCGTCAACCCATCTGAGGCTATTGGAACGGTTCCGAGCTGGGCTGAGCCAAGCCCCCCGCCCGACAGTGTTCATGTGCGCGCCGCCGCCATTGGAATCGGTTGGCCACTTCCGATCTTGACGGCCTCTTGGCGCGCCGATCGAGCAGACCAAGGATTTCCACCGCCCGCCGAGCGGGATACCAGTGGTGAAAGCCCCAAGGAAGCTGTTCGGCGGGCTGTTGGCGATGACCCACATGCAATCCGCGGAATCCTCTTCACCCAAGCAGCGCTGGACGCCTTGGTGCTGGCCATACCTTGGTGGGGCGTGCTTCAGGGACTCGCTTGGTTGCGTGCTCGGCGACGTGCGTCAATCAACGGGCATCATCGGCAGGATCACACGAATGATGATCGCTAAGCCAACAAAGAGTGCCAGCATGCCCAACACAATTTGCGCAGACATCCGCGCCACTGATGGCCAATAGCCACTCAGGTCTGACTGCCGTACCGCGCGCCACGCCATACTAAGAAAGATGGATAGTGGGAAGACAAGTGCCCACCAGTAGGTGGAAACACCAGGGGCGGGTTGGAGAAATGGAATCCACGCGAGCATCCGCGCATCCTACGGCTACCACGCGCTGGTGTAGATCTCTTCTGGCGCACTTTGCTTTGTTGGCTTGGACAACAAGCCCGACACCCACAAGGCCGTCACGACCGCACAGAGAGCTACCACCGCCGGCGCGGCAATGGTCACACACCATCGAGTGCGAGGGCGGGTTGCAAAGACTGGCAATTCACCAACAGCCATGAATGCAGGCGATATGGCCACGGCCGCCCATGCCGCCAATGGGAATCCACTTTCGTCATACCCAGCGCCAATGAACATACAGGCCGCCATGGTGCACGCGATTGTCACAGCCCCGCCATATCCAAGCCGAACCGATGGGGCCATGGCTGAGGCCACTGCGAGTGCTGCGCTACCAGCACTCAAGGCACCAACAACAATGCCGAGCTTGGCAAATCCACTGAGCACACACAGCACGCTTGCACATGCTGCAACTATCCAAAGTGCAATGAATGGTGCCACCCGGGTGTGGGCGGTTGGGCGTGCCGCTACACCCGTGCCAAGAGCAGCCATGGCGGCAATAAGCGCGGCAACCAGTTGGTAACCGACCCCGCCGATTGTCGGAGGGGTAAGGACAGCGATAGTGCACGTGGCTGCGACTACAGCGACCATCACCCGGATAAATCGATTGGTGACAGTCCCTGTGATCAGTGCTATCACTGCGCCAATGACAAGCGCCACTGGCAGCCATGCATAGGACGTAGTGCAAGGCCACGCAAATCCGGGTTGCAAGTGAAGGTGCGCGACAACTGGCGAGAGAACTAAGAGTAATGGCATCCAACGAAGCGGTGTGAGATACCGAACCGTACGAGCGCGGAAAGAGTTGTTCGGTATGCGTGCTGGGATTGCACGCGAAACGACATGCAACAGCAGCGCGGCCACACATACCGCAAGTGCTGGCGCAAAGACTGCGCGAAGAACGATGTCGAGTTCCATGACTTCGGCTAGCGAATCACTTCTTCGCTTTGTTGCCTTCGAGGCCAACAATGATCTTCACATCATCGCCAATGGCACCCTTGTCGGTGCCGTATTTGATTCCGAAGTCACTGCGCTTGATGAACATCTGTGCTTCAAATCCAGCCTTTGGACCTCGCCCCATATCGGCCATGCCGCAATATTCAACACGAGCAACAACAGACTTGGTCACACCGTGCAGTGTCAGGTCGCCTGTCACGTCGTACATCGCGTCGTCGATCTTCTTGGCACTTGTGCTCTTGAAGGTCATGACTGGGAAGTCCTTTGCAGAGAAGAAGTCTGGGCTGCGAAGGTGCTTGTTGAGATCATCATTCGCCGTGTCAACCGACTCCACCTTGATGGTGATGTCAAACTTCATGCCCTCGGACTTGCCTGGCTCAAACGCAAAGTTGCCCTCTATGTCATTGAACCGACCCCAGAACTGTCCGGCACCAAAGTGCTGGACGCGGAATAGCGCCATGGAATGCACATCATCCACCGTGAAGACCTGAGGACCCATTTCAGCAGTGGCTGCTGGGGCTGCTGCGACCTTTGGTGCTGATGAATCCTGTTGCGGGTTGGCGAAACCCAACATCAATGCACAACCAAGGGTGCCGATTGTTGCGACTGAAACGAGTTGGCCATAGTGGTGGGTCTTAGGTGTCATGGATTTCATGGGTGTATTCAGAGTTGTGGGTGTATTCGAGGCGTTTTTCAGAAACGAGCGCTCATGGAGCACGATGATCAGGAATTGTTCCAAGGAAAGGTACATGCAGCGCTGACACACTACGATCTAGGTAAATAAGTTATAGGACTCATTAGTCTGGTAGACGATTTTTGTCGAAACCAATACGTTGCATCAGTCCGTCAAACTCATCGAGTGAGAAGAATTGGATTCGTAATTCGCCCGACCCCTTCTTTCTGCCCACACGAATATCGACGCGTGTTCCAAGATGCTGCTCGAGTTGGCGGCGAAGATCGGCCAGGTGGGCACTCTTGGGGCCGCGGCTCTTGGGTTTGACAGGAACTGTTCCACGTGGAACACCGGCACCCTCTCGAATGGCGCCTTCAAGTTCACGGACAGACCAACCGTGTACGGCAGCTTGCTCGGCCAAGTTTCTACGTATCCCAACCTCTGTGACACCCAACAACACCTTCGCATGACCGAGAGAGATGGCGCCAGACCGAACATGTGACGCTGATCCACCATCAAGGTCGTTCAGTCGAAGTAGATTTGAGACAGTCGCCCGATCAAGGCCAACACGGCGCGCAAGGTCTTGGTGAGTAAAGTCAAACTCATCAGCCAGACGCCGAAGGGCCGCAGCACGATCCATCGGGTTGAGATCTTCGCGCTGCAGGTTCTCAATGAGGGACAACTCGGCCGCCTGGCGATCATCGACCAACTGGATGATTGCCGGGATTTCCTGGCGGCCAAGCTGATCCATAGCGCGCCAGCGACGCTCGCCAGCAATCAACTCATACCTGCCAGGGGAGCCGTCTAGCGGGCGCACAACCACTGGTTGCATCAACCCAGACTGCTCAATACTCCGGGCAAGGGTGTCTAAGGTAACCGGATCCATCCCGCCACGGGGCTGGTATTTGCCCGGCTGAATGGCCCTCACTGGGATAAAGGTGACCATCCCCTCTGTGGGCTGCATCACGGCCGCCTCAACAGCGGGTACTGCTTGTCTTGGCTTGGGTTCGGTGGTGCCACCGCCCATCGTGCGAACAGGGCTGCTAGGTTCTAGTTTTGTGAGCACCGCTGAATCATCCCGAGAGTCCACACCTGCGGGCGGATTCACTGGCAATGGTTGACCGCCGACTGGTGGCCGTATTGGGACTGGTATCAGGCTTCCAAGCCCGCGACCCAACTTTGATTGGGTCATCTTGGTGCGATCATCGGGGGTCTTAGCCATATGCACTTTCCTATCTAGTGTTCCACGTGGAACATGTCATTACTGAAATCCACAACAGACCAACATTTGAAATGCTATCGACCGACCAAACATCACAACACGAACAACAACGACATGTCACGAAACAAACCACCAAAGACACAACCCCATTCACTCCACGCAACTCGCATCTCGCACCCACGATCACTCTTAACTTATCAGACCTGATTTAACTGTTAGTTCTTAAATGCTTTGATCTTGTAGCGATCTAGTGGCGATCTTGTGGCGATCCGTGTCGATCTACCTTGCCGCGTTTATTTGGGCTACAAAAATACAGCAAAGCAATCACTCACGCAGTGATTGTCATCGCGACGCTTTACTCGCACTAACTGAGCGGAATGGTTTGTTGGCACACAGGGCGAGCAACTGACGTTGACATGGCTCCCAAAATTCGGGTTTCCATACCAACTCGAGCTGAATCATCACCATGATTCAACACAACCAAACCGGGAACGTGACCACTCCCAGCGAGCCAGTCGCACATTTGGTCTGCGTCCGCATGACCACTCAGACCCTGCAGGCGCGAGATACGCGCTCGGACATCCATTTCGGTCCCGTTGATCCGTACGCGCTTCGCCACACCATGTGCTAGCGACTCTGCCATGGAGCCCGGTAGTACATATCCCGTAAACACAACAAATCCACGGTCGTGGCAAAGAGCATTCTCTAGGTGGTGCAACACCGGTCCCGCATCACAGAAACCACTACCCGCCAGAACAATGCCTGCGCCTTCGCGCCCTGCAATCTTTAGTGAATGCTTGCGAGACCAAAGGCAGTGCAATGAGTCAAAGTCAAATGGCGAATGCCCCCGACTGATCATCGCGCGAGCTGTTGCCGATAAGAGCGCCGGGTGTTGCACACACAACTCAGCGGCACGAATGGCCATTGGACTATCGAGATACACCGGGATGTCGTCGAGTAGTCCCTCGCGCGAGAGTTGAGCAAGGTGATGAACAAGTACTTGTGCGCGCCCAACACTGAATGTCGGCATGATGGCGGTGCGGCGACCGTGCCGACAATGCTCAATCACCTCACGCAATGACGCGTCTGTATCAGGCGCGTGTGTTCCTATTGGCCTACTGCCAGTTGTTGACTCCATAACCACCACATCTGCTTCAGGTGCGTGACCCCTAGCCACCAAGTACGTCTCACCAGATGGTCCAATATCCCCTGAAAAAACAACACGAATACGCGATGCGCCATGCGCAATCTCAAGTTCCACCGATGCACTTCCGATGATGTGGCTGGCATCGTGGAGGCGCATCCGAATACCGGTGGCAATCTCTCGCCAAACGCGGTAGGGCACTCCCACCAGATTCCGGCTGACGCGTTCTGCGTCGCCGCGCGCGTACAGGACCGGCGGATCTTCGTGCCGATCATCGATCTTCAGCGATGGGTCTGGTGGTGGATCAAGCACCACCGCATCTGGTCCGGTTCCCTCACGGAATTCCTCTACTCGCATCTTCTGCAAGTTGGCGGAACTGCGGAGCACCATCGGCAAGAGCGTTGCGGTTGGTTCTGTGCAGAACACCGGCCCCTCAAAGCCAAGGCGAGGCAGCATGCCCAAGCGACCACAATGGTCGATGTGTGCGTGTGTGCAAACCACGGCATTCAGACGCCGGAAGTCCAGAGCGGGTGGAACCTTGTTGCGCTGTTCCTGCGACATCGCACCTTGGAACAGACCAAAGTCAATGAGAACGCGAGCTTGCTCCGTCTCCACCAGGGTGCAACTTCCGGTTACTTCGCCTGCAGCCCCAAAGAACGTCAATGATGGTGATTTAGACACAGACTTGCAGCATAGGGAAGAGAGACCCTATCGTGCTTTCATGAACAACCCAAAGCCACACTATGTCACGCTCGGTCACAGCGGGCTACGAGTACACCCACTTTGCCTTGGCGCCATGACATTTGGCACTGAATGGGGCTTCGGCACTGATGTGGCCACCAGTGATGCCATGATCACCCGCTATCTGGAGCTTGGCGGAAACTTCATCGACACCGCCAATATCTACACCAAGGGGCATAGTGAGAAGGTCATTGGTGATTACTTCAGCACTGGTGCTGGGGCGGGAATCCGTGACCGGGTGGTGATAGCAACCAAGTTTGGCGGCAACATGTGGCCAGACGACCCCAATGGTGGCGGTAGTGGCTCCAAGGCGATGGTGGGGGCCGTAGAACACTCATTGAGACGGCTTGGTACCGACTACATCGATCTTCTTTGGTGCCACTTCTGGGATCGCCTCACGCCCATCGAAGAACTCATGCGCGGTATGGAACTCTTAGTTCGCCAAGGAAAGGTCCGCCACATCGGACTCAGTGACCACCCTGCGTGGGTGTGTGCTATCGCCCAATCATTTGCGCGCAACAGCGGATCAACACCACTTGTAGCGCTGCAAATTGAATACAGCCTGCTTCAGCGCACTGTGGAGGCCGAACTGATCCCTATGGCCATTCACGAGGGCATGGGTGTCACACCATGGAGTCCATTGCGCGGTGGGGTACTCAGTGGCAAGTTCAGCCGTACCAATCCACCAAAGGACGACGGTTCCACCCGCGTGAAATCAGACTCAAAGTTCTTAACCGAGCGAACCTGGAAGCTTCTCGACGCGCTGCATGCCATGGCGAGCAACAAACAATGCAGTGTTGCCCAACTTGCGCTGCGCTGGACCATGAACCGACCCGGCGTGGCGAGCACCATCATTGGTGCACGCACCATGAAACAACTCGAAGACAACATGGGCGCTATGGCTATACATATCACTGCAGAGGATGTTGTTCAGCTTGATGCCCTTACCAAGCCAGAACTGCCATTTCCTCACGAGTTTCTAGACTTTGTGCGCTCGGGAATTCACAACGGAACCACTATCAATGGTGTTCACGGCGACCCGTGGCTCCTAGCTCCGCAAAATGCACATGAACGTTGGTGACCCTAGATTCGAACTCAGTCCCAGCGGAATACACCCTTGCGCCATGCATAGATGTATGCGATCACACTCGTCCCAATGAAGAACAAGATGCGCGCAAGAAACAATCCAGCCATGGGACTCTGGGGCTCGAGTTGTGTGTAAGCCACCGCCCATGGATACAGGAAGATCACTTCTACATCAAAGAGCAAGAATGTCATCGCTACAACAAAGAAGCGAACGTTGAAGCGCTTTCGGGTCGAACCTATCGCCTCCATGCCCGACTCATAGGTTGCACCCTTGATTGCACCTTGGCGCTGTGGGCCCAGAATCAGGCTGGCGCCTACATTGACAACGGCGAAACCAATACTCATCGCCAGGGCGATGGCTATCGGGATGTAATTCGTCAGTGATGTGTCGGCAAGAATCTGCATGCGGGCGCGAATGGTAGCAAGCCAAGGCGCCCCTAACTGCTAGCAAACCGCGGTCGCAGCAACCAAGCTGCCGCCCACATTCCCATGCACAGGACCCCTAAAACGGGTCTTCCCAACAAGAAACAGGTACCCGAGTCAATAATTGGGATTGTTCCGATCCAGATGCCAACAGCGGCTGGAACAGCACGGGGTGACTTGGTGACCATTGCTGTTCGGATCCCAAACAAGACCGACACTACTGCCAGTGCCATCACCCCCAGCACGGCTGTCGCCTGCACGGGGTCGCGTGGAGCAACTCCACCGACGAGCCACAAGCCCAATGGGGCACAGGCGGCTATTGGCAGGAACCAAGACGCCACCCGCGCCAGGGTGCCAAAGCCGACCACTTCGTTTCGGGCGGCAACACTCACTGCCGCAATGCTCAGGAAAGATCCACCGGCAATCCAGGCCAAGAGTGACCACTCAACCACTGGGCTCACCGAACACGCAGCAACCACCGGAACAAGGGCCCGACATGCTGCCATCAACACAAAGCTTCCAGTTGTTAGGGTGTGAAGTGTGTTGTAGGCAAGAACAGACAGCCCCAGCAAAAGTGCCCAGTGCATTGTTGATGGCGATGCAACAGCGAGGACTGCCATACCAGCCAGGAACATCGCTGCTCCCACAGACCACGCCATAGACAGCGATATGGCGCCAGACGGTATGGGGCGACCCGGTCGCTCGACCGCGTCTACCCGCGCATCAAACGCATCGTTTAAAGTCATTCCTGCCAAGTAAGTAAGCAGAACCCCTATGGCAATGAGTGTTGTTGTGCCAACAGGGATGATTTCGTCTTGGCCTAGCGAGTGCATGCCAACCGCAACGCCTGCGAAGACTTGTGAAATCACCGTCGGTGCGTTTGATATTCGCATCAGTGCCAACCACGCACCCACAGGTGGCAACCTGCTCATGTTGGACTCGAGCCAAATGTCTGTTGGTATCCAGTCATGTGACCAGTACACCAATCGATCTCGCGGACGATTCCATCAACAAGTGCCGCGCCATCACGTGCAGCCTGTGGTAATACGTCCCATGCATAGGTCTCGATCTCAAAGATGGGTCGATCCGTGCTTGGCCACAACGCTATTTCATGTATGCAGTCCACGATCGCTGCCTGCGTGGTTCCAAGGTTGCCAATCGTCGATGCGAATATCGGTACGTGAAAGTGTGTTCGCCACTCTCCTGCTAGATTTTTCGCCTTTGCAAGCGGTAAATCATCGAAAAATTCCACCACACCACCCAAGGAACGAACACAGGTTTGATGGAGATAGCGTGGTTCGGAAAAATCCGACAACTCTAATATCGATTGTGCACTTCCATCCGCAGTTGGCGCGCTTGATAACTGGATCTTGTTCACACTGATTCCCGCATCGCGGTAGGCACGCAACACATCGCGCTGATCCTCAAACATCACCGCGGCATGGCAGGTGTCATGGCACACGCCGATGTATCGGCGAGGATCCGGTTCGCCGCGCCGCGGCCGAAGGGCGTGTTCAAAAAATCCAACTACATCAATCGCGCGGTCAAGCATGCAGCCTGGCTCGGGCTCCAAATCAACAGTCACACGAACACCTGTTCGTTCCTCTAGTCGGGCCAAGTACCGAACGGTTTGTTCTAACAGTGCACTTGCAATACCAAGACTTGCGCCACATCCTTCTTGGCTAAATCGTGCGCGCCAACCAAGCGGCAGCGTGGAAATCGAAGCGGTACGCGTGCCGGGCATCAACAGATCTGGGAGTAATTCCGCCAGGCGTTGCGTGTGAAGTGCGCGGCGCGCATCGGCCCAGTGCGGTTCATAAACCCGAAATTTCACCTCAGAACCATGGAAGTCGTGGTATGGAAAGCCATTCAGGGTGACAATAGAAAGCCCTTGATCCGCTAATCGGTCACGCAACTCCGCGCCTCCGCCTATTGATTCGGACAACTGCTCAGCAGCGCGTGCCGAAAGCCACAATCCAAGGGGCAGCATTCTGTTTGGCGAAACACGA
>JBIKQN010000323.1:0-2990 GCA_044349615.1 Phycisphaerales bacterium | reverse complement strand
GGGATTTGGGTCCAAATGCACATCCAGCAGCAGGCATGTTCCCCGGAGGCATGGTGGGTGGAACGAACTTCGGGATGTCGAGCGGCGTTGGTGCTGCAGGCAGCGCAGGTGGCGGACGATGAACGACATCGCGGAGCAAGAGGAAGACAGATCCCCGAGCGTGCGACCAATCCTTGGAGTTGGTCGCGGCCGCACCATCGTGATCGCCTGCGCACTCGGCTCCGTGTTTCCGGTTGCACTGATGCGAAGCCATGGCGACGCCCTTGTGGCGCGCTGGTCCGCCGCTCAACGAGCGATTGATGACAACACCTTCTGGGCCTGGGCCGCATTCTTTGGAAGTCCGTTCTTCTGGTTCACCGCATCGGTGATCGGTTTCGGAGTAGCGGCAGCATTCAATTGGAGTAACACGGCGCGCTGGACTGGCATGTTGGTCTTAGGCGTGATGTGGTCTGGTCTGGCAGACATTGCTGTGGCCGGGGAAGCACTCGGTACAGCCACCGTCGGCGCCGCCGCCTGCGTGCTCACGCTCTGGCAACCACGCCTGTGGCCATTCTGCGCTGCACTGGCTCTCGTGACCGCTACGGGTCGCATGATTGCCTCCGGCAGTTCGGTGTCCTCGGCAGTGATTGGTCTCTTGCTGGGAGTGGGCGGCGTGCTCATCATCGAATATGGCTGGTACGCAGCCCTGCCACGAACGCCACCCATTCGGGGCGCGAATCCGCAGTCCTGAGCCGTCTATCGAGGCTAAGGGGGCTTGCGGCACCTTGCAGCGCCTCATGATGTGCAGGGAGCATCCACCTGAGCATCCGGGAAACCACCGCAAAAAGAGAATAGTTACCAAAAGTGTTGAGGAAACAATGCATGGTCATCGTGCGTAAGCCACTATGAACTCGGTCTGTGTGTGCGACCGTTCGGGCAGGAGGCCCAATCATGTCGACGAATCCGCACCATCGGCGCCACCATTCTGATGAGATCGATTCTGCTCCGCGCATTCGCGCTGCAGAGACACTCTTCTCACGCGCAAATCCATTTCTTGCTGCTACTTGGAATGCATCCGATGCGGGCATGTGCATCACTCCCGGATGTTCTGAGTGCGGAGCGCTGGAGTTCCGGCGTGCGCTCGCCACGCTTGATGGGCTGTCAGTTGATGCCCCGCTCACCACGCCAGTTGCACTCCACCCGGAAGCACCTGGACCACTCGCCACTGCGCTGGCTACCGTTGATTTTGCACTCTTGCGCCTCACGCCGCGTTGGTACGACGCGCTTGATATCGCCCTCTTCTATGTGCGTGACCGCGGCGAACTTCGCTTTGTGCTGAATGAGTGGGTACGGCGCGATGCTGTGCCGACGCGCATCCTTGACCTCGTCCTCTTCCGTCATGTTCGCTATGGATTCCCTGACCCAAGACTCAGTGATCTATGGATTGATGCCTGTCTTGATGTCGCATCAGTAACGGGCGATGAAGGGCTTGTGGAAAGCCTGATCCTGACCTGCCCGGAACGAGTTGGTGCCGATCCGCGCGCATTCCGCGCTGCTATGGAAGCAGCAACGCACAGCCCGTGCGTGCGGGCGATCGTTGGCCGACTTGGCGAGTGTGCGTGACCTCGCCGCAAGGCAATCAGTGACCGCTGCCAGCAAATCGTGCGCGCACGGAACGAAAGTAACCCTCCAGTTCCAGCGCGATATCAACCAACTCTGGATCGAAATGGCGTCCGGATTCCTTGCGCAGGAACTCCGTGACTTGCTCTGCGGTCCATGCATCCTTGTAGGCGCGCTTACTTGTCAAGGCGTCGTACACATCCGCCACTGCAACGATGCGTGCAAAGAGTGGAATCTCAAGCCCCCGCAATGGCTTCGCCACCGGGTTGCTTTCAATTTCGGCAGGCATGGCAGCGATCATGGCCGCATCAACATTACCTGGATATCCAGTGCCATCCCATCTTTCATGATGATGGATGGCCACCTCGCGTGCAGCTTCGTCATAAGGAGTTGTGGCATCGGCAAACAACCGACCTCCCAGAATCGAGTGCGTCTGCATATGCCGATATTCCGCATCGTCAAGCTTGCCCGGCTTCTTCAGAATGCGGTCAGGAATTGCCACCTTGCCAACATCATGGAGCATGGCAGCAATACGCAGCTCATCACGGCGACGATGGCGCTCTGAGTCATCAACATTGTGAAGTGCTGCCCATCGGTCATACATGGCAACCGAGCACTCGGCTACACGTTGCACGTGAGCACCGGTTTCGGTGGGATCGCGCATTTCGGCGGTAGCGATCGTTCGCATGATGACACCGCGGACCAAACGCGCACGCTCAAGTGCAAGTGATGCCATGCCTGCAAAGAGTTCAAGTGCTGCTTCGTCGCCAGCGGTGAATACCGCTACGTCTGCAGGCACTTTGCCGCGACCGCGTGCATTGATGAGTTGCAGGACACCAAGCACTTCATCACGCGCATCACGGAGTGGCGCAATCAACATACTGCGGGTGTGGTAGCCAGTCTGGATGTCAAACTCAGGTCGAAAGTGATACGGAAGTGATGTGTCAATGCGATGGACATCATCGATGCGCAGCAACTTCCCCGTGGATGCCACATACCCAGCAATAGAAGTGCTATCGCGCGGGAGCACAACATCGGCAAGCGGCAGGCGCTCACCGGCGCCGAGTGCAGCTTCAAGGGTGTCGTTCTGCGTGTAGACAAGTCGAATGCCGCCAGCACCGACCATCCAAATGGAACCCGCATCAGCATCGGTGAAACTGCGCGCCAGACGCAGCGATTGATCCATGACTTCGTCAAGATCCTGAGCGCGACCAAGCTTGGTACCAAGCGCCGCAACCTCTGCAATCCGCTCGCGCTGCTCTTGACTCTCTTGGCCAAGCAACTCGTTCATGGCAAACAGGCGGCGATTCGCAGCATCAACTTCCGCGTTCCGCCGGACGAGTTCCGCTTGGCTGTCTGCCAATGAACGAATGGCGCGATCGTGGTCTCGT
>JBIKQN010000322.1:0-3000 GCA_044349615.1 Phycisphaerales bacterium | reverse complement strand
CACGGCTTGCTGACGAACAAGTCGAGATTCGTAGGCTTGCGGCACGGCTCGCCGGTGATGCTCGGATCACCACTGCCAGCGAGGCGCTCGTTTCGCTCTTGACCGATGAAGACCTTCGCGTGCGTGCGCAGGCTGCCATCGCCCTTGGAAAGATTAAGTACCTGCCAGCCATCCCGAATATTGCAGCGATGGCTTGGGAGAATGAGAACCAAGATCCATTCCTTCGACATGCTGCAGTGATGGGTCTTGTTGGCATGGACCAGCCGGACAAGATTCATGAGCTTGCCGCTGATCCGTTTCCGCAAACTCGGCTTCTGGCTGTTCTTGTCATGCGCATGACGCGCGATCCGCAACTTGCGCGCTTGCTGCATGACTCGGATCTGCGCGTTGCTACGGAAGCTGCGCGTGCTATCAATGATCTTCCGATTCCAGAGTCTGAGCCTGCACTTGCAGCGCTTGCTGCAAAATATGCGCCAGATGAACGCGCACTTGCAACTGCACATGACGCTGCGAAGAGTCAAGCAACATGGGAGCGCGAAATCTGGAAGGACCGCAAGGGCTTCACTGCTGCACAACTTGCCAATGACCCAATCTGGCCCACTAAGGCAGATCGCTCCGAATTTCTAGATGAATGCAGCGGCTTTGCAAAGGCTGGTAATGACTATGTGCAACGCGTTCGCGGAACCTTCAAAGTGCCCGTGACTGGCGACTATGTATTCAGTGTTGCAAGCGATGACGATAGCGTGTTACTGATCTCTGCAAAGGGTGACCCCGCTGCAGCGAAGCCTGTTGCAAAGGTCGAAAACTACGTAAATCCAGGTGATTGGGAGTCACAGCCCGGGCAGTTTGCAACCGTGCATTTAGATGCTGGCGATAACACGTACATCGAGGCGCGCGCGTTTCAGGGTGGCGGTGGCAATCATTTAGCGGTCGGCGTGGTGCACCCGGATGGCAAGAAGGAGCAACCCATTGGTTCATTCATGGGCGACACCAGTTCCATGCCGCTGTTGCGCCGTGTGATCAATGCAAATGTGCGTGAGGGCACGCCAGCGAATGCGGCGGCGATTGCGGCGATTGCTGCAAATCCGGCCATTGCACCTGCGGCGCGCATTGAGGCAATGGATGCACTGGCGGTATTCCTTACTCCGGATTCCCGCGATCGAGTCAATGGTCACTGGCGACCAGTGGATGGAAGTGCAAGATCAAAGGATGCGTATGTTGCCGTGTTAAAGCAACGCATTCCAAGTTTGGCGACGAATGGACCAAGCGCGGTGCGCACTATTGCTCGCGAGATTGCTGCCAAATACAGCGTGCCGATGGACAGCGGTGCTGCATTTGCTGCCGTGGTTGACAGAACAAAGCCCGTGCAAGAACGCGTGGCATGTTTGATGCAATTGGCGCAGGATCGCGATGCGAAGCTTGGGCAGGCCGTGGACGCTGCGCTCATTTCTGATGAGCCACGATTGCGCGCACAAGCCCGAACCATTTTGGTTCGCATTGATCCAACGCGTGGTCAAGAGATGCTTGACGCCGCCATCTCCGGCGGTACAACACTTGAGAAACAGGCTGCTATTGCAGCACTTGGTTCTGCGGAAGGCGCGGCTTCGGACGCGGCTCTCGCACGGCTAGTAGCGGCCATGACAGCGGGCACACTGTCGCGGGAGCTTGCGATCGATGTGATCGATGCGGTTGCAACTCGACCGCAACTCAAAGATCAGGCCGCTGCTTGGTCAAGCGGATTGGCGAATCAGGACAAGCTTGGCACCTGGCTCTTAGCCCTTGAAGGCGGCGATATTGAGCGCGGACGGCAAGTCGTGAACTTCAACAGTGCCGCTGCCTGCCTTCGCTGCCACATGGTGGAGGGCACTGGCGGGCACGCCGCACCAAGCCTTGCAGGCGTGGCGAACCGTCATGACCGGAAGGGCTTGCTTGCGAGTCTTATTGAACCCAACGAACACGTCGCACAGGGCTTTGGCCCAATCAGCTCCATGCCCGCCATGGGCACAGTGCTCACCCCACGCGAGGTGCGGGATGTGGTGGAGTATTTGGGGACGCTTAAGTAAGCAGCATTTACAACCGAATTGTCTGCTTGCCGCGAAAGAAGTCACTGGGGTCGACACGGCGCTTGGTGGCTTGGAGGCGTGGATAGTTGGCGCCCCAGTAACGAGATGTCCACTGCGCTTCCGTCAGGTCGTCGTCACAGTAATTGACGTAGCAACCCTCGCCATGCACTGATAAGCGCGGGAACACATCGGCATACAGGCCTTGGATCCACGATTGATTCTTGCGTATCGATTGCGTGGTCGGATTCTGTAAGTACCCAAGAAACTGAACCTCAAGCAGTGCATCGCGATGCGGGAAGGCTGTGTCACTTGGCCCAACATCGGAGACCGCGCCACCGAAAGTTAAGAAGTTGACGGTCGCTGAATCCGATGGTGAGAACATTGGATCAGCAATGCGCCGCTCAAGCCAGTAACGCAGGTAATCGCCTGTGTCTGCAGCGGGTTGACCATAAACAATGGCCGACTTTGCCCGGTAATAGTCCCGCTGCGCAACGGCATGTGGATCGCATGCGGGCGAATCCGCGTCGTATTGAAATCCAAGGCCGGGCGTCGCGCGAATTCCACCGGGCCCAACAAAGAGTTGTTTCGTTGCTTCCGCTTCCGACAGTGTTCCGGTAGAGAACAGCACGCACACACACTGCGCGGGGGCGAGCGACGCTGCGCTATTGTTGAATACCAACGCAACGGTTGCAGATCGCGGAACTGCGCCGGATTCTTGCAGCGAGGCAAATCGATCAAGCGCTTCGCCGGCGCTCGCAAGCGGCCAATACCAGCCAATGACATGAATTGTCTTGTAGGGAACCGCCTCTACAGTGAAGTCCGTGACGACACCGAGGCTCCCGCCACCCGCGCCGCGAATCGCCCAGAAGAGATCAGCATCGGCTTCTGGCGAAGCGTCGACCACGGTTCCATCGGCAAGTACTACCCGCGCGGAACG
>JBIKQN010000321.1:0-3004 GCA_044349615.1 Phycisphaerales bacterium | reverse complement strand
AATCAGCAGGCTGAGGAGCATCGTGCCGTCCACTAGGCCGGCAAACAGATAGCCAGTACCAGCAACCATCGCAAGCGGGATGGCATGGGCGATGTCTGTGGCGACCAACCGGTGCGGTGTCATGCGTAGCGGATAGATGGCCACCAACATCACCGTTCCGAGTGCGCCCGCGCCAACGGAAGTGAGCGCCACGAGCAGTCCAAGCAGACTGCCGCCGGCGACCGTGAGCCCGCCTTGCCGCTCCTTGAAGCGCGCGGGCGCTGCGATGCGTCGGTTGCGTGCAATGGCCTGTAGCCACGGGGCGACTATGAGACCAACGGCAGTCATCGCCACCACGACACCGATTGCCTTCGTGAGCCAGTCAATCCGCTCAAGCCGTATGCCCGCAGCTATGAGCACCACGACGGCGATAGCTACTGGAATGCTGCCTAACCACAGTCGGCGTACCACCTGCCAATCGACGTTTCCGCCGCGTTGGTGGATTGCCACCGCTGCTAACTTTGTAAGCGGCGCAAACCAAAGGTCCGTCGCCACCGCTGTCGCCGGTGCGATGCCGAAGAAGAGGATCAAGATCGGCGTCATGAGCGCGCCACCGCCAACACCTGTGAGTCCAACGACGCACCCAGTGACCGCACCAGCAATGACGAACGATCCGTCGATCATCCCTCGAACACCGCGTCCACAAGGTCAAGCCCGCGGTCGATGATGTCGAACGACTCGGCCATCTGTTCTTCTGTAATGCAGAGTGGTGGGTTGCACATGACGAGGTTCCATTGCAACACTGTAAAGAGGCCGTTTTCTCGGTAGAAAGTGCCTAGCTTGCCCATGATTGGATGGCTGCCCGCATACGGAACAAGTCGTTCACCGGCTGCATTCTTCTGCAATTCGATGGTTCCGAAGAGACCAATGTTGCGATGCTCCTTGATAGAGCGATGCTTCTTAGCAAGGCGCTCCATATGGCCGCGCATCACAGTGCCCATATGTGCAGAATGTTCAACCATGCCTTCTTCAACAATGACATTCACCGCGGCGAGCGCACATGCCATGCACAGCGGATGGGCGTTGTATGTGAGTCCGCCCCAGAACACATTCTCTTGGAAGTGCGCGGCGATGCGGTCACTCACGGCCATCACGCCAAGTGGCAGGTAACTGCTAGTGAGTCCTTTCGCCATGGTGCAGATGTCCGGCACAATGTCGCCGTGCTCAAAGGCAAATAGCTTTCCAGTACGACCCCATCCGCTCATGACTTCGTCACAGACAAGCAGGATGCCGTATTTCTCGAGCAGCGTCTTGAGTCCCTTCAGATAGCCCTTGGGCGGTGGAAGTATTCCATTCGTGCCCGTGACCGTCTCGATGAACATTGCCGCGATGTTCTTCGGGTTCTCATACTGGATCACTTCTTCCAAGTACTTCAGGTTGTTGGCGACGATTTCCTCGTCCGTGGTGCCGAAGCTGAATTCATATGGTCTTGGATCCATCACGCGCACAACGCCGGGCATGCCAGGCTCTGTCGGCCAGCGGCGTGGGTCACCAGTGAGACTGATCGCGCCGTTGGTGGCGCCGTGGTAACTGCGGTAGCGAACCAGGATCTTGTTGCGCCCGGTAAAGAAGCGAACAGCCTTGATGGCATTCTCGTTGGCTTCAGCGCCACCGAGTGTGTAGAAGAAGGTGTTCAGGTCGCCTGGCACCAATTCGGCCAAGCGCAGCGAAAGTTTCGCGCGGATTTCGGTGGCCATACCTGGGTAGGCGTAGGCGAGCGTGGCGGCCTGATCTTGAATGGCCTTGATGACTTTCGGGTGGCCATGCCCGATGTTCACACTCATCAACTGGCTATTGAAATCGATCCAACGTTGGCCTTCGGGACCGTAGAGATAGATGCCTTCCGCACGAGCGATCGGCACCGGATCAACCTTGCCAGTGGCACTCCATGAGAACAGGCTGTGCTTCTTGCACACGTCAATCATTTCGCGCGAGCTCATGTGGCTAGCGGCTGGTGCGTCGGTTGGAATCATGCTGGTGTGCTTCGCGGTGTTCATGGTGTTTACGGCTTTCTCAGCTCATCCAATTCTGATCGCGCTGCAGCGCCCACTTGCTGGTGATCTTGCGCTGCCGCGTCCAGAAACGGTAGCCGTCCCAGCCGGTGATGTTTCCATGACCGAAGCAGGAATCGTTCCAGCCACCGAAGCCAAACGGCTCGCGTGGCACCGGTACGCCGATATTCACCCCGCACATACCGGCTTCGACGCGATCCATCACTCGGCGCGCAAGGTCACCGCTTGATGTGTAAATACTGCTGGCATTGCCGTATGGATTGGCATTCTCGATCTCAAGTGCCTTGTCTAGATTCGGTACTCGAATGACGCTGAGCACTGGCCCAAAGATCTCGTCGCGCGCGGCCGCCATGTCAGGGGTGACGCCCTCAATAATTGTTGGGCCAACCCAATAGCCGCCCTCTGCCGCGCTGCCAGCGCACGCCTTGCGGCCATCGAGCGTTATCTTCGCGCCCGCTTTTTCTGCCTGGTCGATGTAGCGAGTGATTCGCTCGCGCGCCGCATCAGTGGTGACAGGTCCAAGGTCCTTGCCGAGCGTGATCTTCGCTGCCCGCTCACGCACGGCCTTGAGAATGTGATCAACATCACCGACAGCAAGCAGCACGCTTGCCGCCATGCAGCGCTGTCCAGCGCAGCCAGTGAAGGATGCAACAATGTTCTCGGCGGTCACTTGCAGATCCGCATCCGGCACCACGATCAGGTGGTTCTTTGCGCCGCCGAGGCAGAGTGCACGCATTCCATTCGTACTGGCTCGCCCATAGACAGCCTTCGCAACCTTGGTACTGCCAACGAATCCAAGAGCCTTGATGTCTGGGTGGTCGCAGAGCGCTTCCACCACTTCGCGTCCGCCTTGCACCATGTTGAACACGCCTGCTGGCAGCCCGGCTTGTGCCAGGAGTTCAGCCAGTCGAAGCGTTGAGAGGGGAACGCGCTCGCTTGGCTTGAGGACAAAC
>JBIKQN010000320.1:0-3009 GCA_044349615.1 Phycisphaerales bacterium | reverse complement strand
GGGCGGAAAGGGCACGATCACGGTGCCCGGGGGCTACCGGTACGTGTCGATTGTGGTGCCATCGTGGGCGACGCTGGTGGAAGCGCAGCCCGACCCGACGGTAGTAAGTGACCCGTTCCTTCTTCAGGCAATTGCGGCCACGGGCCTTGCCTGGCGCATTCGGGACACGGGCTCTGGCATGCCGATGGTGTTGGTGCCACCGGGCACGTTTCAGATGGGTGCTGTGGAAGGTGATCCTCAGGCGGGAGCCGACGAGCGTCCCCAGCACTCCGTAACGATCTCTCGGGCCTTCTATTTGGGCCAGCATGAGGTGACGCAGGCTCAGTGGGTGGCGAAGATGCGTTCGAACCCGTCGTACTTCCAGGGCGGCGCTAACCCCGGATGGGAGAATCGCCCCGTCGAGCAAGTCAGCTGGCGCTCCATCCAAGGGTTCCTCGCCGTCACCGATTGTCGGTTGCCGACGGAAGCGGAGTGGGAGTATGCATGCCGAGCCGGAACAGTGGGCGTTCGATACGCCGATCCGATCGATGACATCGCGTGGACATTGGCCAATTCAGGCGGCAGTTCGCGCATCGTCGGTCTGCTCTACCCGAATCAGTTTGGGCTTTACGACATGTTTGGAAATGTCCACGAGTGTGTGGCCGACTCGCGCATGACATACACATCGTCATCGCAGGTCGATCCGTTCGAGCCCGGGGACTTCCGCATTCACCGTGGCGGAAGTTGGCTCGATTACTCCTCTAGCGTTGCCCACCGTGCTTCATGGAGAAGCGATCGCTACAGTGACCCCGACGCATGGGCCCATGTCGGCTTCCGCGTTGCCCGCAACCCCTGAGGCACCCAACTATGAATACAAAGCATTTCCTCCGGGCCGTGATCGCCATCCTCAGCATCGCGCTTGCTGTTCCGGCATCAGCTCAGTGCACGGGTGACCGTACCGGCAACGGAATCGTCGATGGCGCGGATCTTGGCACGATCCTTGCCTACTGGGGCCCTCGAACTCAGGATCCGACGTCCATCGCTTCAGACTCACAGCCTCGCTATCTCAGCAAAGCACTACGTTCGTGTCCGCGGTGACCACTTCGAGAAGGTCACCGGACGCTTGGTCCACAACGCAATTCACGACGCACTGACCACGCAATTCACGACGCAGCACGTACCCGCACCAGCATGCAACAACCCTCAGCAAATGCTGCGGGGCCCGGGGAAAGGCAGGGTTGTGCATCTCGGTGCAGACCCTTGCGGGTACATGCTTGAGACATCAATGGGCGATACTGGACTCGAACCAGTGACCTCACGGGTGTGATCCGTGCGCTCTAGCCAGCTGAGCTAAGCGCCCAAGAGAAGGGATTGTAGCAGCATCGCAAAGAGTGATTCGCAACGCAATAACACGTGGGGACATTGCACCCTCGTTGGTCTACGAGCCTTTCATGACGATGACGCGCCCAACTCATGTTGCCGCGCTTGCTACAGCCGCTCTTTCATTGACCACACAAGCGGCTTCACGGCCATCACCAGCATCATCCGCTGGTAACTCCAATCCGAGCAAGTGATGTGGCAGTGTTGAAATCATGTAAAAAGCAATGCTGGCAACGGCAATTGATCGCAGGTCAAATCCGCCAAGCACGATGCACAAAGGAATCAGACACGCAGCAGTAGCCACCATGAGTGGAAGGCTGAGCGCATGCACGCGCAACATCCGTTGCAGAAACGGAGCTGGTTGCGGCGGTGGCTCGATCACGGAACGCGTGCGAGCAAGTCGACGGCAATGCCTGAATGCGTGGACACCAATGAAGTAGATGCCGACAGCAAACAGTGGATCGCCATACATCGCGATGATCACTACAAGCGCACTCTCTGAAAGATCGCAGATCGCTTCGCGGAAATGCCCGCGCGATGTTCGTAGCGCGGCGCTGGTGAATGCAAGGACGGCGCCGCTTGCACTCCCAAGCGTTGCCCAGCCTTGTAGTGCGGTCAGGTTTGGCTGCCATGTGGTGAGATGCCACGGCGACATGGCGGTTGCGATTCGTCCGAAGGGCTCCCATGCTGCTTCAGGGTGCGCCGCGAATGCGGTCGCGAGCAGGAGCAATCCACGGCTTGTTACCAATGTCCAACGCGCGGCAGCGCCGTCGTGGTCCGCGCGCAACGCGGTGGAATCAGCCATACCGAAGTGAAAGACGGTCATAGCCAGGAATGCAAGCGCGGAGATTCCTGGAGCCAGTAGGAGTGCTGCAAGGCACGCCAGCATCATCAGGAGGTATGGCACAAATCCGAGTGATTGCTGGATGAATCCTGATCGATGTCGCAGTCGGGCGGCAACGGCCCAGTCCGCAGCCCCGTGCGGCATTCCCATCAATACCAGCGCCACAACAAATGGCCATGCTGCGATGTACGCCGTGACATCGGGACTGAACAGAGAGAGTGCGGCAGCAGTGGTGAGAACTACCCAAGGAACACATCGTGCACCGGAAAAAGAAAAGAGCCCTGCCCTTGGCGGAGCATCGAAGGGGTGAACTTCGATGGTTCCAGCCAAGGGCAGGGCGTTCTTTGAATCAATCTGCGTCAGGCCTTCTTCTCCTCCAAGGCTTTGACACCCTGGTAGCAGACGAGCCCGAAGAACACCTTGTTGATCACATCGGCGATGTTGTACAGAACTTCGCGCCAGCTCTCGCCGTTCGAACCGGAGAGGGCCATCAGGAAGCCGACTGGATAGATGATCCAGCCGATCGCAACGAAGAGTCGCATGGTCTTCAAGCTCTGCACAATGCTGGGAGGAGCGCTTTGCATTGCAGTGGAGACAGAGGTGTACAGGGTGTACACAATGACAAGCCACGCAGCGCAACTAACGACGTACCAGATCCACCACTGCTGGCTACCAGTTGGGCTCTCTTCAGCAACCCAAGCGGTGACAAGCATGATGAGTGCAAACAGAACCAAGTTACGGAAGAGCGATGCGCCCTTCTTGCCCATGTTCAGGAGCAACGGGAACTCCATCACAAGGAGCGGAAC
>JBIKQN010000319.1:0-3010 GCA_044349615.1 Phycisphaerales bacterium | reverse complement strand
GTTTGATGCAGCAGCCGCCGAACTGAAGGGCTGCGCGCGCCGATCAACACATGCGCCGAGTAGCGGCGGTGAGCTCTTCCTGCTCGACACCATCGGCGAACTTCGTAAGGCATATGCCTTGGCAGACGTGGTCGTCATTGGTCGATCCTTTGGCGCTCTCTATGGCTCTGATCCAATGGAACCTGCAGCACTTGGCAAGGCGATCATTGCCGGTCCGCGGATGCATGACTTCAAGGATTCGGTTGAAGCTCTGCAGCTAGCGAATGCAGTTGTACGTATTGATGGATCCCAGCTGACCTCTACTCTCCGAAGCCTTATCGACAATCCGAGCGAACGCGCGCGACTTGGTAGCGCTGCGCGTGAGGTGGTCATTGCTCATCAAGGCGCTACCGAGCGAACCGCCGAAGCGCTGCTCGCCATCCTCGCCGATACAGGCAGCAACCATGCGTGAGTTTGAACTCATAGCCGAGATCTGCAAGCACAATGCAGCACTTGCAGCGTCCGGCGGAGCCGAGGTGCTTGTTCCGCCAGGCGATGACATGGCGCTGGTGAAGTTGCACGGAAATCGAGTGCTTGTTGCTGCTGATCAGGTGATTGCCAAGCGGCACTTTGTGGACGGAACGCCCATGGAGCAGGTTGCACGCAAGGCCCTCGCGCGCAACATCAGCGATATCGCGGCAATGGCAGGTGTTCCTGCCTGTGCAGTGGCAACCGTTGCGCTGCCTGCTGCAATGCCTGACCACGAAGTACGCGCACTTGCGGACGGTCTGCGGGCGGCGGGGCATGCATTCCGGTGCCCGGTGGTCGGTGGTGATGTCGGCACGCACGCTGCAACTGATGGCCCGCTTGTGGTGTCGGTTTCGGTACTTGCAGAGCCTGGACCAACGGGGCGTGTTGTTACGCGCGCTGGCGCGTGTGTGGGTGACTTCCTCTGTGTCACGGGAACGCTCGGTGACGGATGGCGGAACGACGGTTCGGGGCGGCATCTTTCCTTCACGCCGCGCATTGCTGAGGCTCTGGCGCTGGTTGATGCGCTGGGTGATCGCCTGCATGCCATGATTGATATCTCCGATGGACTTGCCCGCGATGCCGGACATCTTGCCACCGCATCGAACTTGGCAGTGCGTATCGATGGCGCGCTCTTACCGTGTGCCGACGGAGTAGGGTGGCACGCCGCTGTTGCAACGGGCGAGGACTATGAACTGGCCTTCGCCTGTGCGGGACAGCCTCCATCATTCGTCGCTGGAACCGCCGTGACGGTGGTTGGACGCTTCCAAGAGCCGGGTGGCGCCCGCGTGGCAGTCAAGATTGACGCAGTAGAACACGATGTTTCAACACTTGGTTGGGAACATGGACGATGAGCCTTACGCAATGACTATTGAAATTCGCCGTACCTCAAGCCCAGAAGAAACCGAACGGATTGCGTCGGCACTCTCCATGCGCGTTGCGCCGGGAACAGTGATCACGCTTGAAGGCGACCTCGGCGCTGGCAAGACATGTTTCGTCCGCGGTCTTGCGCGTGGCCTTGGCGCTGACTCAACCGCCATCTCAAGTCCAACATTCGTGATTGAACATCGCCATCCATGCGATGCGGGACTGCTGGTGCACATTGATGCTTACCGAATTCGATCATCAGAAGACCTTGCATCCATTGGCTGGGACGAGTTGATTTCGCAAGGCGATGCAATCATTGCCATTGAATGGCCATCACGCATTGCGGCGGTGTTGCCTGAAGTGCGTATTGATGTGCGACTGCGCCACGCAGGCGAAGACGTGCGCGAGATAGAAATCGAATGGGTCAGGCCCGGTGTTGCAGCAGTCGACTGCCGAACCTGTGGTGCGCCACTCGGCAAGGAGTCGGATGGTCGTTTCTGCAGTGAGCGCTGCCGTCTAGCAGACCTCGCGCGCTGGTTCCGCGGCGATTATTCCATCAGCCGCCCACTGGAAGAAGATGATTTGTCGGCAGGGATTCCGCACCGACGCCCGGACTCGGATCGGTAGTACCGGTACTGCATTGCAGTCTGATGCAGAGCTTGCAATCAACGCGCGGGTGCACAATCAACCACGAGGGTGCTCTTGGAAGGCTCGACGCCCGCAAGGGTGCACAGTTCCAACACCAACGCATCGATCCGCGGATCAGAGGCTACGGTTCGAGTTCCGTCCGCATGATGAAGTTCGATCAGGGTTGTGCTTGCAGATTCACCGCCGTGGGCAAACTCATAGCGGACCGAATCCCGGGCATGCAGTCGTTCAGTGAGGATCCGGGCATCGACGAGCAATTTGAGCGTCCGGTATGCGGTTGCCTTTGACACTGGACGCGCACGACGTTCAAGAACTGCAATCAGAGCCTCCGCGTCAAACGGATGGTCGAAGCCACTCGCCGCATCCAAGATGTCAGCGCGCTCAGTGGTGTACTTGAGCCCAACAGCACGAAGGTGTCGACGGAAGCGCGCACATGGCGGCGCCACAATGCGAGCAGACGCGGTGGGTAATGGGTTGGAATTCCGTGTGGGCATCTTCAGATCTGCAGGCTGCAACCAAGGAACGGTAGGCAACATGGGTATGAAACCGACTCCGGAAGGGTCTGGGGGAGTTAGCCCCGCGCTTTCCTCAAGGTCCCATAATGGCTGTTACGTTAAATTCTATCCCGCCCAAAGCGCCGAGGGCGGCCCCCTCAGCGATTCCGGCTGAACCCATGCGGTTTGGGCGGTTGTCAACGGCGCCCCCGTCCTGTGGATTGCACCGAGGAACCGGCGCCATCACCCGCGGATAGCCCGAACGAGTCATGGACAAGTTGCAGTCCCCGCTCGCCGTGTTGGTGGTCAACGATGCAGCTGATCTTGATCTCACTGGTGGTGATGTTGTGGATGGCAATCCCCGCCTCCCCAAGCGCCCGGAACATCCGGCTAGCCACCCCAGAGTGACTCTTCATGCCCGTACCAACGGCGCTGATCTTGGCGAGCCCAACCTCCACATCCAGGTCCCCCCGACCAAGCTGCCCGATCAATGC
>JBIKQN010000318.1:0-3012 GCA_044349615.1 Phycisphaerales bacterium | reverse complement strand
CACTCGCAGCGGACAGCTCCGCTGCAGATGATGCGTTTGCGCGGGCAGCCATTGCCGATGCAGTTGTATTTGCCGGTGACCCAGACCTGCCTGGGCGCATTCGCGAGGTGTTTCCAGTTCGGCTTGTTGGTCGGTGGTGGGTGGCACCACTGTTGTTGGTTGCCGTGATTGCCTCGTGGTGGGCAATACCGCAGCGCATCGCGGCGGAGGCGGTTGCCAAGGGACCGGATGCGGCACTGGCTGCTGAGCGTCCTAAGAGCCCTGAAGAGAAGCGGCTTGAGGAGCTACTGAAGAACATCGAGCAAACGCCGGAACTAGCAACCAAACTTGACGCCGAATTGGAATCCGCGCGTCGCACACTTGACGAAGCAGCCAATGGTCCGATTCGCAGCCCGGATGATGCAGCGCGAGAGAGTCTGAAACGAATGGCTGAATTGCAGCAGCGCTTGGCAGAAGTGTCAGATAGCAAAGAATCAAAAGCGTCGCGTGAGTTGCAGGATTCGCTTGCAAAGTTGGATTTACCCAAGGATCAGAACGCCGCGCGTGATCTTGCCGAGGCTCTGAAGCAAGGTGACTTTGAGGCAGCAAAGAAGGCAGTGGAAGAGTTGAAGAAGGCTGCTGCAAGCAGCGAACTCTCGAAGGAAGACCGCGAGAAGTTGGCGCAGGCGCTTGAAAGCACAGCCAAGCAGCTCGAGTCGCTGTCCAAAGATCCAACCAAGATGGCAGAAGCACTGCGAAGTGCGGGGATGGATCCGGCGCTTGCCAACAATCCATCGGCACTGCAGCAGGCAATCGCGCAGTCGAAGGATTTGAATGAATCGCAGAAGGAATCGCTTCAGAAGATGGCGCAGTCAATGAAGGACGCGCAGTCGAAGCTTGGACAGATGAGCCAGCAGATGGATCAGATGGCGTCGGAGTGTAAGAATCCCGGTCAGCAGGGCGGTGAAGCGCAGCAGCAGTCCGGCCAAGGCGAAAAGTCCAACAGTGACGGCAGCGAAATGTCACAGATGCTTGACCAGGCAGAATCAGAGCGACAGATGGCTATGGCAGCCGAGAGCGCCAACAGTCAATGCCAAGGCGGACAGCAGGCAGGCGGCATGAGTGAATCAGAAGCCGACAGTGCACTGAGTGCCAGTGCCGAGAGCGCCAAGTCCGGCAGTGCGAGCGGCAAGAAGCAAGGTTCTTCCGGTAGCCGGGCTGAGGCTAGTGGCGGTGACCGCGCCTTCCGCGAAACTGCATTTGGTACCAAGCTCCAGAAGGAGAAGGGGCAGAAGCAGGAAGGCGATGTGATTGCGCGGCAATTGGTTGCAGGTCAGTCACCAGTTGGTGAAAGTCGCGTCGGATTGCAGGAAGTCGCCGGCACGATTGCCACTGGATATGAGCGCGGATCCGAGGATGACCCGGTGCCCGCGCATTTGCGCGATGTTCACAAGCGGTACTTCGGTGACCTGCGCAAGAAGTTCGAGGAGCGCGGCGTGGAGGCAGCCAAGCCAGCAACTGGAGCAGGCTCTGTTGCACCAGCAGGGGGCGCCAGTGGCAAGTAGCCGCAGCATGGCAGCCGCAGCATGTGTGGCTGCGAGTGCATGTCTGGCCATGGTCGTTGCTGGTGGATGTGATCGAACTCCAAGCGTGACCGTCTACGCCAGCGCCGATGAATCGGTGGCCCGGCCAGTCTTTGAGCGATTTGAAAAAGAGACGGGCATTCGTGTTGATGCCAAGTTTGATAATGAGGCAACCAAAACCACTGGACTCGCTCAAACGCTTCGTGCTGAGCGCGATCGACCGCGCGCTGATGTCTTCTGGTCGAACGAACAAGCGGCACATGTATCGCTGGCAATGGATGGCATCACTGCACCGATGGTGGATTCAGGTGTCGCTGGCGCAGCAACCAAAGGCACATCGGACGTTGCGCCGTCTTCCCCTGCCACTCAGTGGCCGGCAGCGTGGCGTGATGCAGACGGACGATGGTTCGCTCTAGCGGGACGTGCGCGTGTCATCGTCTATGCGCCGGACCGCGTATCAGCGCCGCCAACGGAATGGACCGGTCTGATTGCGCCGCGGTGGGACGGCAAGATTGCGATGGCGGACCCGCGCTTTGGAACCACTCGTAGTCATCTGGGCGCTATGAAGGCGTACTGGGATACATACGCAATGGCTGGCTATTACGAAGCATTTATCGAGGGCCTTGCTGAGAATCATCCAAAGGTTCTTACCTCAGGCAATGCAGGCGTTGTTGATGCGGTGGCGCGCGGCGAGGCGGATATTGGGCTCACTGACAGTGACGATGTGTTTGCAGCACAGGCGCGCGGTCTGAAAGTTGCCATGGTGTTGCCGCGTCACGCACACGATTCACAGAAGGCGGGCGGCGGAACTTATTTCATTCCAAACACTGTTGGAATACTGAACGGCGCACCGCATCCAACATCAGCACGAAGGTTTGTTGAATTCATGCTCTCGCCGGAGACGGAACGGCAATTGGCAGCCATGCCATCAAAGCACGCTCCACTTGTTCACCCAGCCACCGAGAACGACTTTGTTGTAGTGGATCCACTACTTGTTGATCCAAGGCTTGTGGCTATCGCTGCCGATGAAGCGGTTGAGGGGTTCTTCGCTGCCATGCGCGCTGTTGAGGAGACGAAGTAGGTGTTAGGTGGACTCGGCGCGCGCATGCTTGCAGCAGCGGCACTGCTGCTCTTTGCAGTGGCAGTGCTATGGCCGATGATCGCGGGTGCTCGTCTACTTGTCGTTGGCGGTGAGATTCCAGCAACATTTGATGGCACTCGTACGCTCCTCACAACGCTTGGGTGGTCGATTGGAGCTGGTGCGTGCGCCACTTTGGTTGGCTGGCCAGTGGGGCGCGCGATTCGTTCGGCCCGACCTGGAAATCTCCTGCTTGCCTGCTCAGTGGTGACGGCAGCGCTGCCGCCCTATGCCGTGTTTTGGACGTGGTGGCAAGCCGCCGGTCCTGGATCACTTCTAGGAGATTGGTGCGCCACAGCAGGTCATTCGAAT
>JBIKQN010000317.1:0-3019 GCA_044349615.1 Phycisphaerales bacterium | reverse complement strand
CGGAGGGTGCGGTGGAATCAACAACTCACTCCCCGCGCAACGGAGAAAATGGGGACAGGGGTGGACGGCACCTATTTAATGTGAACGCGCCCCGCGAGGGGGCTCGCGGGGCGCGTTGCTTCGGGAAGGTGGACCCTCCAAAGCGTGGACAAGTGGCTCAGAATTCCTTCATACGGTGCTGCATCTGCGCCTTCAAACGCGCAAGGATGCTTGAGTGCATTTGGCTGACACGGCTCTCAGACAAGTCAAGCGTGAGACCGATTTCCTTCATCGTCATCTCTTCGTAGTAATAGAGAATGACAATCAAGCGCTCCGCACGCGAAAGACCCTTGGTGATAAGGCCCTGCAAGTCGCCCCGTTGAACAAGTTCAGCAGGATTCAACTGCCGACCATCTTCAATGACGTCTACTTCGCGCACATCGCGGCTTGAATCGCTCTCAAATGCCTTGCGGTCAAGGCTGACAACGCCCACAGGACGCGAGTCCTTCTGCAATTTGTCGTACTCGGCGCTTGAGACATTCATGAGTGACGCAACCTCGTCGTCGGTTGGCTTGCGGCCGTTGGACAACTCAAACTCCTTGCGGACCTTCTCCACCTTGGAGGTACGACTGCGCACCAAGCGCGGAACCCAGTCCATGGCACGCAACTCGTCAAAGATGGCGCCCCGGATTCGCGGCGCACAATAGGTCTCAAACTTGACGCCACGGAGCGGATCAAACGCGTCAATTGCGTCCATGAGTCCAAACAAGCCAGCACTCATGAGGTCATTCACATCCACTTCATTTGGCAAACGAGTGTGCATGCGCTCGGCTGCATAACGAACAACGTCGTAGTAACGCTCAATGAGCCGATTCCGCAGATCCTGCAGACGAGCTTCATCTTGACGCTCACGGGCATTCCCGTAGGCAATCCAGACTGGGTCAAGCAATGCAGATGTTGATGCAGGTGCTGCCGGCGGATTGGCCGATGCCAATGTGCGAACCGGTGCTGTGACCTCTATCACACGCGATGGCTTTGCACGACCACCGGCAACGCGTGGAGCTGTCCGCGTGGCAACGGTTGGCTGTGAGCCTTTCGACGACACTGCCGCCGATGTGCGGGGCAACACTACTCCCGACTTCTTGGTCACTGCTGATGGTGTCACTGGCGCTGCTGGGACTGCCTTAACGGCAATACCACCAGTTGCGGAACCGGACTTTCGCGGTGTTGAGGTCGATGCGCTGCGCGCAGGCGACTTCGCCACAGCGGTAGCCGAAGCTCCGCGTAAGGGTGCTTTGGGGGACGAACGCTTGCTCGTTGCGGACTGCGTCGTCATTGACGCCGCCCGCGCGTGGCTCTTCGACATCGGTCGCTCCTTGACCTTCGAGAAGAGAGTGCAGGGAATGCACGCTGCCTGATTCATAGCGGATCCCCGCCATGAGTCAGAGATGAAGGAAGGACGGCCACCACTAAAGGCGAACCACCCCTCCGTTGGGACCCGCAACATCCATGTCGCGGGGTGCTGGAGCGTCATCGATCCTTGACGATCGTTCCAACGCGTCCAATATAACAAGCAGCAGGGACTCTCTGCAAGCCATTTTGTCGCCATATTGCAAATTATTTATCGAACGCTGACGCCGCCGATTCCGGCTACCCCGGCGGCAATCATGGCGGCGGTATTGCTCCAACGGACACCCATCCGGACCGCCAACTTGGAGAAGAATTGCCCAGGCTCATCCACCTGCTGAAGTCCGTGCTGAACCCCCTGCTGAACCCCGTCCTCAAGCCCTGCCATCCGAGATTCAATGCCTCTCATCGCCCGTGCAGCGGGTGAATCAGGAGCAGCTATCAAGAGTGGCGTCCGCGCTCGGACTGCCGCCGGCACTGCGCGGTCAACGGGTACGTGTCCCATGTCCATGAATGTGATTCCAAGATGCGTCTGCGCGGTGCGCGCGAGCCGCGCAGTCGCCGCGCTGCCATCTGCAGCATCGCTTGCCATGGTTGCTGCACAACACCACCCATCACGCCTGCCATGACGAACGCATGCCTTTGCAAATCCGTATGCATCGGCAAGCGACGTTGGCTCAGGCGTCGTTACAAGAAGTAATCGATCGGCGGCAGCGGCAATGTCAAGCGTGCCTGCACCAATGCCTGCCCCAAGGTCAACCACCATGAGCTCCACATGCGAGGCAACACGTGCGAGTCCATCAATGAGTCGAGCGCGCTGCGGCGCTTCAAGATCGGCCATCCGTGCAACACCAGAAGCACCAGCAAGTAACCATAAACGTGGCGCAATGGTCACGAAACACTGAGACAGTTGCGCGCGACCACTCAACCAGTCAGCAGCAGTGCGGCTCGGCCGAACACCGCACAACACATCAAGATTCGCAAGCCCAAGATCAGCATCAACCAGCGCAGTCTTGACACCTCGCTCTGCCGCGGCCATCGCAATGCCGAGTGCAAGCGTGCTCTTTCCAACGCCGCCCTTTCCACTTGCAACTGCGATGGTCCGCGCTAACTTCACCGAATGCTGCAGAGAAGCAGCAGCATTCGATGGCCGCGCTTGGGCCGACGAAACTGCATCGGCTGCTGCAGCCGCAACACGCGCGCGAAGATTCGCAGCCTGCGTGTCCATCAGATCTCTTTCTCCGCCGCACTTTCGCTGTGCAGGAGTCGCCGCGCAAACGCATGCGCATCGGCGTGCTCAATGTCGTCGGGGACCTCTTGTCCCGTGGTGAACCAACTTGCAGGGGCACCGCCGCGGCGGACTGCGCCAATGAGTGCGCCGAGACCTTCGCTCTCATCCAACTTGGACAACACAACATGCGTTGCACCAACTGGCGCAAACGCATCGGACGACTCCTCAAGAGTTCGCGCGGAAGCAGATCCAGGCAACACCAAGTATGTCTCATCTGGTCGCAGCGCCGTGAGGACATCTGCAATCTCACCAATCCGACCTGCATCGCGGTGCCCACGCCCTGGAGTGTCAACAAGTACTACGTCACATCCGGCAAGGGCAGCAAGCGCCTCACGAGCCGAA
>JBIKQN010000316.1:0-3021 GCA_044349615.1 Phycisphaerales bacterium | reverse complement strand
CAATGGGAAGACAGCAAACGGCAACTGCAGTGAAAGCACCACCTGCGAGAGAATCAAGAGCTTGCCGATGCCGGTGTCACCGTAGATAAGCGCGACGACCACGGCGGGGACGATGGCGACGAGGCGCGTGAGGAGGCGGCGCGCCCATGGGGAGATGCGCAGGTCAAGGAAACCCTCCATGACAATCTGGCCAGCGAGGGTTCCGGTGAGCGTGGAATTTTGGCCGCTCGCCAAGAGCGCCACGGCGAAGATGGTGCTGGCGAGTGACGCACCGAGGACTGGCGTGAGGAGGTCGTAGGCCTGATGAATGTCGGCAACGCCTTCGTTCACGGTGCCGTGGAAGGCGGCGGCGGCGGTGATCAAGATGGCTGCGTTGACGAAGAATGCGAACCCGAGTGCAAGGGTGGAGTCAATGGTCGCTAGGCGCAGGGCTTCGCGTTTGCCGGTGTCGGTGCGTGGGAAGTCGCGTGTCTGCACAATGCTGGAATGCAGGTACAAATTGTGCGGCATGACCGTTGCACCAAGGATGCCGATCGCTACATAAAGCATCGCGGGGTCAGAGAGAATCTGCGATGTTGGTACGAAGCCGCGGATGATTCCGCCGGCATCGGGGCGCGCGGCCCACAGTTCGTAGGCGAAGCAGGCGCCGATGGTGAATACCAGTGCAGCGACGAGTGCTTCAATGATGCGGAAGCCGCGGCGTTGCAGAAGCAGGATGAGCATCACGTCGAACGCAGTGATGACGATGCCCCACACGAGTGGAATATCAAAGAGCAATTGCAGCGCGATGGCGGAGCCAATGACTTCGGCGAGGTCGCAGGCGATGATCGCCAGTTCACACAGGAACCACAAGGCGAGCGATACTGGACGCGAGTAATGATCGCGGCAGGCTTGGGCTAAGTCGCGGCCGGCAACAATGCCGAGGCGCACGGCGAGGTGTTGCAGCAACATCGCCATCAAGTTGGATGCCAGGATCACAAAGAGGAGCGAGTAGCCCCAACCGGAACCGGCCGCCAAACCCGTGGCCCAGTTGCCGGGATCCATGTAGCCGACAGCGATCATCATGCCGATGCCGCTGAAGGCCCACAGTTTGCGCCACAGGGGTGCGCCGCTTGGAGCCACCGCAATGGATGAATTCACCTCCGGCAGCGAAGGAACGCGCACTTCCCGCCACCATCCGCGGTCACCGAGAGGGATTTGAGGTCTGTTCGGCACATTCACGGCGGGAGTGTAACGCCAAAGGGGCGCATAACGAGCAGATCCGCGAAGGAATGACTTCCCTTATGCGTCGTCTTTCGCTATCCTCCTCGATCTGCCCCTGTCCGGGGCATAAACATGCAAGCAAGGTAAGGACAGCAGACATGAAGAGCGAAATCCATCCGAAGTGGTTCCCCGAGTGCAAGGTCTCCTATCGCGGTCAGCACGTCATGACCGTCGGCGCGACCGTGCCTGAGATGAATGTTGAAGTGTGGTCGGGTTCGCACCCGTTCTACACCGGTCAGAAGACCTTCATCGATACCGCCGGCCGAGTTGAGCGCTTCCAGCGCAAGTTCGCTGGCGACTACTTCAAGAAGGACGCCGAGAAGAAGACTGACGCGGCTGCGAAGCCAGCGGCTCCTGCTGCTCCTGCCAAGGCTCCGGCCGCGGCGAAGGCTCCGGCTGCAGCGAAGGCTGCGGCTCCTGCCAAGAAGTAGTTCACTGATTCTGAAATATGGCAACCGCGCCTTTCTTGGCGCGGTTGTTCTTTTTGAAGCGAGGAACATATCGAACCGATCGCAGACAACCTTCGCCACATGCTCGACTCCATGTCGAGTGAGTTCCACGCTGCCGCCGAGGCGATGCTCGATCCAGACATCGCCGCGGATCACCGCCGCGTGCGAGCGTTGACGCTGAAGCGTGCATCGCTTGAGGCAGTAGCAACACGCTGGGACGCATGGCGTGCAGCTGAGCGGGAATGTGCGGAATTGAATTTGTTGGCGGCAGAGAGTGATGCAGAGATTGCAGCGGTGGCGGCGGCGGAGCTGCCGGGCGTACATCGACGTGCGGATGCTCTGCTACTAGAACTGCAGCGGCTCGTGGTAACAAGCGATGACAGTCGAGTTGGTGCCGTGATCTTGGAAGTGCGAGCAGGAGTTGGCGGCGATGAGGCGGCGCTGTGGGCTGGCGAATTGGTAGAGATGTATCGAAGACTTGCGCATCGGCGCGGCTGGTCATGGGACGAAATGGATGTTCGGCATGGCGATGCTGGCGGCGTCACGCAGGCCATTGTTGAAGTTCAGGGCAACGGAGTCTGGACCGCGCTTGGTTACGAGGCAGGTACTCACCAAGTAAAGCGCGTCCCCGCCACTGAGGCGCAGGGGCGGATTCACACGAGCACTGCAACCGTCGCCGTGATGGCTGAACCGGAAGAAGTGGAGAGCGAGGTCGACCCTGCTGAAGTGAAGGAGATGATGACCACCGCGCAGGGACCGGGTGGCCAGAATGTAAACAAAGTTGCAACGGCGGTGCATTTGATCCACTTGCCAACAGGTATTGAAGTGCGGATGCAGGAGACGCGGAGTCAGTTGCAGAACCGCGAGAAAGCATGGCGGCTATTGCGCGCGCGGGTGCACGAGGGACGGCGGCAAGTTGCTGAGGCAGCGCGAAGTGCAGAGCGGCGGATCATGATGGGTAGTGGCGGACGGGCGGAGAAGATTCGCACGTACCGGTGGAAGGAAGCGATCGCGGTGGATCACCGCATTGATGCTTCGTTTCCGCTGCAGAAGTTGATGTCTGGGGAGATGGACGACTTGCTTGACGCGCTGCATCGAATGGATGTGGCGGAGCGGTTGGCACAGTTGTAAGGCTGCCGATATTGCAACTTGGTTACGGGGTCAGGATTTATTCGGGTGAGTATGGTGTGGGTCGGGATGCGGTTGCGTGCAGTGCCCTCGTACTGGCACGCAATCGCCTTACGAGGACGGCCGCTGAGCGCGGCCCTGTCCTCTCCGGCGAGTGCGGCCAGTCAGCTTGTTCCAGAGC
>JBIKQN010000315.1:0-3023 GCA_044349615.1 Phycisphaerales bacterium | reverse complement strand
CCCGCGTTCGCGTGCGCTTGATGAGATTGATGAGCGTGCGCAATCCCGCGCTACTCACAAACGAAACATCTGCAAAGTCAAGAACCAACGAACGATGCGTCGTTGACTCGATGGCTGCCACCACCTCACGCTCTACGCGTTCGTAATGAATGGAATCCAAGTGCCCATCAAGAATCGCGAGCGTCGCATGAGACTGATCGACAATTTCAATAGTGACTTTCATGATCGATCCCAAACCGAAAGCCGCCGACCGGACTTGAACCGGTAACCTCGAGATTACAAATCACGTGCTCTACCATTGAGCTACGGCGGCGTAGGGGGCACAGCGTACACCGATCGCAACTTTCTTTCCTACTACTTGGAATCCGCCGTCCCGGCTCCGCGCCATCGCTTCACCGCAATGGCAATCAAACCCACGTCTGCAGGCGAAATACCCGCCAGCCTGCTCGCCTGCCCCAGCGTCGTCGGCCGGAACTTGCGCAGCGCCTCCCGCGCTTCTGCCCCAAGTCCGTTGATTCCATCAGGGTCAAGTTCCGAAGGAATCGGCGACCGCTCGCTGTCTGCACGCCGCTTCACCTCTGCATGCTGACGCACGATGTATCCCTCATAACGCAACTCCGTCACGGCGCGATCAACGAGAGCATCGCTTGCAACGACACCTGCATCATGCAATGCGCAAGCAATCTCTGCCATCGCAACATCGGGCCTGCGCGCACGATCAAGCAATCGACCTGAAGGCGCACGCACCGTCTGCAATCCTGCGCGCACAACTTCCAGCGCCGTCATGCGGGCATCAAATGATTGCATGCGCTCATTACACAACAGACGCGCCTCACGCCCAAGAGAAGTAAGGCGCTCATCAGCGTTGTCAGCACGCAGAAGCAATCGATGCTCCGCACGACTTGTGAACATGCGATACGGCTCGCGCGGCGTGCGCGTCACCAAGTCATCCATCATCACACCGATGTACGCCTGCTCACGCCCGATACGCACTGGCTCTTCACCTAATGCGCGGCGCGCAGCATTCAGTCCCGCAACCAAGCCTTGCGCTGCAGCCTCTTCATATCCACTCGTGCCGTTGATCTGCCCGGCCAAGAACAAATGCGAAATCCGCTTTGTTTCGCATGTTGCATCAATTTGATGCGGCCACACCATGTCATATTCCACTGCATAACCCCAACGGAGAATCTCCGCGTGCTCGCACCCCGGCATGCCACGCACAATTCCCTCTTGCACATCGGCTGGCAAACTAGTGCTGATGCCGTTGCAGTAAATCTCATCAGTGAACAAACTCTCTGGCTCAAGGAATACATGGTGGCTTTCGCGATCAGCAAATCGCACCACCTTGTCTTCGAGACTTGGGCAGTATCGCGGACCGCATTCGGCATCAACCTGTCCGCTGTACATGGGAGCGCGGTGCAGATTCTCACGAATCAACGCATGAATCTCTGCTGTGGTCTGCGTAATACGGCAATCAACCTGCGGCAGGGCTGGAAACTTTCCAGTGGCCGAAGCAGATAGCGGCATGTCACTGAACGGTACCGGCGGCGCATCACCAAGCTGCGGCGCAAGCGAATCCCACGCCAGTGATCCGCGCTTCAACCGCGGCGGCGTTCCCGTCTTCAAGCGCCCAAGTTCAAATCCAAGCGAGCGCAACATTCCGGACATCCCAACTGCGGTTCCTTCACCAACTCGGCCGCCTTCGGTGCGCAGCTCGCCGGTGTGCATAAGAGCGCGCATGAATGTTCCTGTGGTCAGCACCACAGCGCCCGCGTGTAACTCGCACGCGTCTTGCGGCGCGCCATGGGCGCAAAAAACTGGCTGTGCCATGCGGTCGCCAGCGAGATTGCATTCGATTGCAGCGGCATCCACGCGCACACGCCGCCATCCAGCAGGCAATCGAACGCCAGCACAGACGCCGTCGATAGTGACAATGTCATCCACTGTCCCCGCAAAGACCTCAATCGCTGCACACGACGCAAGCAAGCGTTGCACTTCAGCTGCATAGTGGTACTTGTCACACTGCGCGCGCGGCCCACGCACCGCGGCACCCTTTGACATGTTCAGCACCTTGAAGAGAATCCCCGCATGATCCGTGGCGCGCGCCATCACCCCGCCAAGCGCGTCAATCTCACGAACCATCTGTCCCTTGGCAAGTCCACCGATCGCGGGGTTGCAACTCATGGCACCAATCTTGCCAGGGTCCATCGTCACCAACGCCACACGACCACCCACGCCGAGCACCGATGCTGCTGCCCATGCAGCTTCAACGCCTGCATGTCCGCCGCCAATGACAATGACGCCGAAGCGTTCCATTTCGTAAGGATAGGTGACTGCGCATGCCCTGCGTATGTGCTGGGCACGAACTTCATTCATCCCAGTTAATGAACTAAGCGCGCGCGCCCCGGCACAACAGGCTCTCGCAGAGCATCGATCTCACCACCAAGGTGCAACTTTGACACGCTGCTTGCGGTCACCGAATCCACGATGGCCGTCCGCATGGAAATCCTCGCACCATCACTGATAATGATTCTGCTCTGTGGCGCATAGCAATGACCGTCAATCGATATCACAGCCGTGTCCGCAATGGTCCAATCTGCCGGTGCTCCGCGCTGAACGATGTTGTGACCGGGCCAGTCCTGCAGGGCATTCCCTGCGGTTCCTTGCAGTGAACTACCTTCGGAAAGATTCAGCGCCGCACCATCTCCAAGCTGAATGGTTGCTGCATCTAACTCAAGAACTGCCGAACCAGATAGTGTGATACCCGTCACAAACTGATGTAGCCCTTGGTCAAGAATGATAGTTCCACCTGAGGCCACTAATCCTAAATGCACGCCCGGCGCAACATGGGTGAATCCCATTCCATCGTGATCAATCGGTTCCGCTATGCCCGCAGTGATGATGGGCATGGTTGAAGAAGCAAAGGGATCCTCAGGCACATCTATCTGATTCTTGATAGCACCATCAATCCGAGTTGCGCTTGTCTCATCCAGCGTTCCAGGAACTCGGACAATTGGAACCTC
>JBIKQN010000314.1:0-3025 GCA_044349615.1 Phycisphaerales bacterium | reverse complement strand
CATTGAACAAGAAGGTACTTATCCACTGCCCGAAGCGCAGCTTGATCGATTCATGCTGCAGATTCTGATTGGATACCCAACTGCTGACGAGGAGGCAGAAATCGTTCGGCGCACCACTGGTGCTGCACCAAAGCCAACTGAGCGAGTGCTCAGTGGCGAAGACGTGCGTGCTATTCAGGCCCTAGTTCGTGAAGTTCCAGTTGCAGATCACGTGGTGCGTTATGCGCTTCGATTGGTTCGCGCCACGCGTCAAGCGCAAGACGCAGCATCACCCAACGCGGCACCGAGTGGTCCAAAATTACGAATCATGGACTATGTGAGTTGGGGTGCCGGGCCCCGCGCAAGTCAATTCTTGGTGCTTGCCGCAAAGGCTCGCGCGCTGCTTGCTGGCGCACCCACCGCGACACCTGATGACGTTCGAGCGGTAGCGAAGCCAATTCTTCGGCACCGGTTGCAACTGAATTTCAATGCACAAGCCGATCGTGTTGGTCCAGATCAGGTGATCGATGAGTTACTGCGCGAGATTCGCGTTGAAGACACCGGCGCAGCCGGCGCCAAGGAACTAGAACGCCTCGTGAAGCCCGCGGGCGCCTGAACGGAGTTCTGTGCGCGCAGAGCAGTACCTGGCACCAGAGACACTCGCCCAATTGGGACCATTCGAGTTGCGCGCGAAGCGCATCGCGGAGGGTGTCATGAGCGGAATGCACCGTTCGCCATACCAAGGCCTTGCGGTGGAGTTTGCGGAGCATCGGCAATACGTTGCCGGCGACCCCGTGCGTCACATTGACTGGAAGGTCTTTGGGCGCAGCGATAAGTTGTACCTCAAGCGATTTCAACAAGAGACCAACCTCGATATCCACATCATGGTGGATGCATCTGGAAGCATGCGCTTTGGAACACTCGGCAGCAAAGATGGCTGGGGTGGCACACAGACGGGACGACAATCAAACTGGACAAAATTTGATCACGCCACCGCAGCGGCTGCGGCCATGGCATTTCTTGGACTTGCGCAACGCGACCGCGTTTCTACGGAAATGTTTGGGCCAACACTCATCGCGGCGACACGTTGCTCTAATTCACAAGGGCACTGGCGCGCCATTGTTCAGTGCTTAGCAACCCATGCCGTTGATGGGCGCGCCGATCTGCCGCGCGCTGTTGATGAATTGCTTTCACGAGGAACTCACCGATCACTGGTAGTGATTGTCAGTGACTTTCTCATGCCAAAACAACAGGTTAAAGACGCGCTTGCTCGGCTGCGACACCGTGGCCACGACGTCATCTTGGTGCGTGTCCTCGATAGGGCGGAGTTACGATTTGATCTTGACGAGAACGCCCCATTCGAAGGCCTTGAGGGCGAAGCGACGCTGGAAGTGGACACACGCAGTATTCGCCAAGCGTATTTAGATGTATTGGCGGAAGACGAGCGCGAACTGGAAAGGCTTGCGCGCGGCTTTGGATTTGACATGATTCGCCTGGATACACACGAATCGGTTGGACCAGCACTCGCCGCGTTGTTGGCGCGTCGTGAGACGTTTCTACGCGGGGGTGGGCGATGAGTCTATTGACCTTTGCATCACCAGGATTGGCTATCGCCGCGGGTATGGCTGTGGCTGTTCCTGTGGCAATCCATCTATTGATGCGACGAAGGCGTAAGCCAGTAGAGTGGGCCGCTATGGAATTGTTGCGTGAGGCACTTCGTCGTGTCGAGCGCAAGCGACGCGTAGAGCGATGGCTACTTCTTGCGGTCCGTTGTCTCTTGGTCATCTGTGCTGGTTTGGCAATTGCGGCTCCGTTTATTGGATCAACCATTGCGACTACGCGCGTTGTTCGAACATTGGTGGTGATCATTGATGATTCAGCATCCGCCAACGAGCGACTTGGTACTGGTACAGCCTTTGATCGATCGATAGCAATGGCACGATCAGAGATAGAGCAACTACTTCCGGGTGATCGTGTGGCGGTTGTGCTCACCTCGCGTGCCAACATCTCTAGTCGGGAGGCAGCATCGTTGGACCATCGCGGTGCTGTGCAGCGCCTGACTGGGCTTGCAGCAACAGAATTAGCAAGTGACCTCAGTGCAGCACTTACCGCCGCCGCTGCGATACTTGCACACGAAGAGTCCGCCGGAACACAGCGGGAAATCTTGATTTGTAGCGCCTTTCGGGCTGGATTTGTTGGTGGGTTGACGCCGCTTCAGAAGCTTGGAAATGATGACACGCCGGTGCTTATTCGTGCAACAACAGAACCCGCGCCTGATGGAAGCAATCTTCGCATTACCTCTATTGAGCTTGATCGTGTGGCTGGAACTGGGCCAGGGGCACCGGTTGTGTTGCGGGTGATGGTGGCCCGTGACCGTGGTGATGGAGTTCTTCACACCACCGTTCGCATCACCGGACCGACTTTGACTTCCCCCGTGGAGCGACCGGTTGAACTGAGCGCTGGGGAACGTGAGCATGCGGTCACAGTGATGCTTTCGGAGCGAGCTGGCGATCCAGCATTGGCCTTACGTCGGGCAGTGGTGGCGTCTATCTCCGCTGATGCACAGCCTGTTGATGACTCACGCGCGACAATTTTGGCGCCCACCGATCGGTTGCGCGTAGTGGTTGTTGATCGACGCACATTTGAGACCAGTGGCGCGATTGATCGGCTCCCCGCGGGTGAATGGGTGTCTCGAGCGCTCGCCCCTGGGGACGCGGCCGCTATCGATGTGACCATGACTGATCCGGCTGCACTTGACTCACGCACCCTGGCCGCGACTGACACGATCGTTATTGCGCAACCACAGTTACTCAATACGCAGCAATGGGGCTTATTGACGTCTTTTGTGACCCGTGGTGGTGTGGTGGTGGTTCTTCCAGCAGCCGGTGAGTTGGTCCAGGCTTGGACAAGTCAATTCACCAGTACATTTTCTTTACCATGGAAACTGGCGCTTGAAGCTCGGGACTTTCCGAATCCAGTTGCGCTTGCAGCAGAACAACCAAACACTTCGTATCTCGCAACACTTGGGGCTGAACTACCACAGTTG
>JBIKQN010000313.1:0-3027 GCA_044349615.1 Phycisphaerales bacterium | reverse complement strand
TCTGGGGGCGTGTATGCGTGGGGGGGGCGCCTTCGTCTGTCATTTCGACTAAGACGTTGATGTCGGACTGTCGCGCCGCGACTCGCCGCCAGATATCCCAAGCTTCTTGCGCAACAGCGCCGCGTCAATAGTGATCTGCGTACATACCTCGGGAGTCAATCGATCCACATTCTTGAGGATCATTGCCATTCGCTGGTTGTGCGCCAGTTGCTCGCGGGTTCGAATGAGAAAGTCCCAGTAGAACACCGTCACGGGACAGGCCTTTGCTCCACTGCGCTCGGCCGGGTCATACCGGCAACCCTTGCAGTAATTACTCATGCGATCGATGTACTTGCCACTGGCCGCATATGGCTTGGTGCCCACCAACCCAGTGACGCCCTTTGCAGCACCCGGTCGTCGATCAGCATGCATAACCATGCCGAGTGCGTTGGGAAGAGTGACCCAATCAATGCCATCCACGAACATGCCCAGATACCAATCGCTCACGGCACGCGGGTGAACGCCGCTGATCAGCGCGAAGTTCCCGGTGACCATCAATCGCTGAATGTGATGGCCGTAACCAGTGGCAAGCACCTCGCCAACGCAGGTTTTCATGCATGCCATGTCAGTGTCGGCGTTCCAATAGAAGCCTGGTAGCGCGCCGCGCTGGTCAAGTCCGTTGCGATCACCGTATGTTGGTCCCTCAAGCCAGTACACGCCGCGGATGAACTCACGCCAGCCGATGATCTGTCGAACGAACGCTTCCACGGATTGCAGGGGCGCCTTGCCAGCGTCATACGCCTTGATCGCTCGTTCGCAACACTCTCTTGGATTGATGAGCTTGAGGTTCAGTGAACTGGAGAGTGCCGAGTGATACAGCGTTGGCTCCTGTGACCACATGGCGTCTTCGAACGGTCCAAACTGTGCAAGGCGATGAGTGATGAAATCATCAAGCGCAGCGAGGGCCTGTTCGCGCGTCACTGGCCAGCCAAAGGACGCAGCACTTCCAGGTAGATCCGGCAGAGCGTGCTTCATAGCCGCCAACACGGCCAATGTGGTCTTGTCAGGCTTGAAAGTGAGCGGCGGGCGAGGGCGTGGATCCGGGCCACCCTTGCCAAATGGAAGCCGGTTCTCCTTGTCGAAGTTCCACTCACCACCCGTTGGCTTTGCGCTCTTGCCAGTTCCATCCATCAGGTAACCCGTCTTGCGACGTTGCTCGCGATAGAAATATTCCATGGTCAGCGCGCTTCGGTCCTTCGCCCACGCTGCAAACTCCTCAGGGGAGGTCAGAAAGTGTTCATCGGGCAAGATGGTGAGCGGAATACCAAGCGAACTTTGAACGCGCTGCAACATGGCAAGCACGCGCCATTCGCCCGGCTGGATGCACACTATCTCTGATGGGTTCAATGCGGCAGCTGCGCGCACAATTTCTGTTTCGAACGAGCCAGTGTTCTTTGGATCATCAAGTGCAACGTAGATGACGGAAATGGATCGCTTGGTCAACTCGTCTGCAAAGTGACGCATTGCAGAAAGAAAGAGAGCAGTTCGCTGGGTGTGGCTCGGTACATGCCGTGACTCAGAAACAACCTCCATCATCAAGACGGTGTCATGCGCTGTCAGAGATTGCACGAGTGAAGATTGAGGATCAAGTTGATCGCCAAACACGATGACCATGCGCCGATTGTTCGGGGCGACTTTGGTGATTCTTGATTTACTAGTCACTGATTGAGGCATGAATGCGCAACTCCTTCGACCTGCATGGGTTGCAGGTCGAAGGAGCGTAGGCGCAGGCAAGAACCACTGGGATCAGAACATCAGGAAATCACGCAATTTGCCTCACAGGTAGGGCTCGATCGTGAGTCGATCCTGAATGCTGCGAACGCCGGGCGAAGAACCAGCAACGCGCTCAACCATCTGCCGCTCTGCCCACGAAGCCACTGGGCCCGTCAATGTGACCGCACCATCGCGCACAGTCACAACAATGCGCCGCGCCTCGCGTGCAGCGCGCCGCTCGAGCGCACGCTCAATCTGCAACTTTATAGCCACGGGATCAACGGTCGTTCCGCCCACGGTGATTCGGTTGACAATGCTACGAACGCCCACAAGGCGCTGCACGGCTTTCTCTGCGTCCATGCGGTTTGACCAACTATCAACAACGCCCTGAAGGGTCACCACGCCACCGGAGACAGTGGTCTTGATGTGGTCATCCGGAAGGTAGGCATCCCACCGGAGCGCCTCGCGAACAGCGTGTGCAATTTCATCATCGTTTCGAATGGTGGCGGCGCTGGGTGCAACCGTCATCTCGTCAACAACATCCATGACGCCTTGCACACGATGCACTGCATCAACAATGGCCACATGGGCAGCAAGTGACGTTGCCTGACCGGTGACCGTCACGGTGCCCGACCGTACAGCAACGGCCACACTGTTGTCCCGGACGCGTGGATCCCAAGCTAATTCTGACAATACGTCTGCCTTGATACGTGCGTCTGACTTTACAACTGTCTGGGTAGCAGTCTGCATGTTTCAATTCCTTTCAACGTGCGCCTGTTCGCCGGCTACAGCAAACGCCGCGCCGTGCGTTCCTGCCCGGCACTGCGGGCAAGCAATCAAATGATTTTTTAACGGTACGAACCAGATGTCTGAAGTCAATGCACACCATGCGTGGGATGTTTCCGCAAATCGTTCATGAATCTGCGTCAGAGCGCAAACGGGAATGTGCTTGGATCTTGATCTTCAGTTGCCTCCGCATGCGCTGCCACGGCCTTGGTTTCATCGAACCACATCCACTCATCAAACTGAGCTGGAAGGTTTGCTTGGAAGTAGTGGCTGAGTATTTCAGTGTCCGGTCGATAGATCACACCCACTGCTCGCTCAAGTCGCGGCGAAGACAGTGACTCTCGGAGCGCCGGGTCGCGAGACGCACGCAGCGGCAGCATGAACTTTGGAACGCGCGAGGCATGGAAGATGCTCTCGTAACTATCTGGGTGTGATTCGCGCAAGGCTCGAACGCGCATTGGTTCATCCCATCCGGAAGCGGCCGCCACG
>JBIKQN010000312.1:0-3037 GCA_044349615.1 Phycisphaerales bacterium | reverse complement strand
GTCAATTCGCCAGTTGTCCTGTGGGCCGAACGCGCACTTCCTGCGGAACCCGGGCAACTTGAAGACCCAGCAATGGCCGCCTGCAAGTGGGTGGTTGGAATGCAGACCGTCCTTGAGCCCGGCGAGGCGCACGCAGAATATTTCCACTTGATGGCAATGCTCGCCGGATCCCTCCCAGAACTCACTGGAATATTGGATGTCTCAAATGCGCGTCGTTGGCCGCGTCAGGAAATCGAGGAGCAATTCCTAGCAGCTGACGCAGTGCCGAATGACGAGAGTCTTTGGACCATCACCGCCGTTGCGACATCAGATGCGGAAGATGTTCCGATGATGCTCTTCACCACCGGTCTCTCGCGCTGCGGGATTCCGGAATTGGAAATGCTTGAAGTTCCCGCACGCCATTCGCAAGCTGCGGCCATCTTGCTCAATCATGTTGCAAGTCTGTTGCTTGAAGCACCGCCGCCGGAGCCAGAGGAGCCGATCGAAATCGGACCGGATATTTTCGTGACGCTCATTCCTTGGCAAGAGTGCGCTCGTTACATTGCGGATGAAACTCCCGGCTCGACCTCCTTCCGCGAAACTGCGCGTGAGCAAGGAGACAGCTCGCTCATGGCGGTGCGCGCCGTCATCTGTGCTGCGAAAAAACGCGGCAGTTTCAAGCAACTTTGGGCGTGGCCAATCGAAATCATCGAAAGCATGGAAGCGGGCCGCGCAGTCCTCTATGCGAGCGAGCACTCCGCTGCCGCAACCGAGCGTCGCGCACAACGCACTTGGCCAAAGTTTGCCACAGCGTTTGCAAGCGTTCGTCGTTCCGAGGAGCCAGAAGTATTGGCACTTGCCAACACGGCATTCCAAGTGCAAGCCCCCATTGGTTCGGTTGATGAACATGATCGACGCGAGCAAGGCTGGTTCACCGTACAGCGATTCGATCATGATGTCGTGGATGCGGTCCTCTCAGAAGAGCCAGTCACTCGGCAGGATCTTCATGTAGGTGATGCAATCCGCATTCCTCGCGCCGATGTCACCGATTGGCGTGTGTTCCTTCCAGAGGAAGTGTTCGGTCCAGCGCGCAGCGATGCACTTCTTGCAGCGGTCGATCGCTTGCGAGGTCTTGCGTGAGTCCGGAACATCATGATGGCCATGATGGTCGTGGCAGCGATGCCACTAGAAACTCGCCTGATCGGCCGAGCCCTGACATGCAGCGCCGCATGGATTCAAGCAGCATGCCGATTGCGTGCGAAGCGCGCAATGAGTTCGAGGCGCAATGCGTCCAGTCCGTCCTTGAAGACGCAGGCATTCAAAGCATCAGGGATCCATCGGGTGTCGCCATCTTTGGATTCCCCTTGCGCGCAGGCAGCACCGCTGTTCCGGTTCGAGTCTTGCCGGAAGATCTCAGTCGTGCGCGACAGATGATTTCCGAGGCACGCTGGGTGGGCAAGAGCGTGGACTGGGATGATGTTGATGTGGGTGAAATGCCTCCCGATGTGATTCGCATGCTCAGCCGTGCGCGCTCAGACCGGGTGATCGGCCGCGTGATCATGGCCGTGGCGTGGGTGGCGATTGCGGCGGTCATGGTGAGTATTGCCATCGGGCTTGTCCGGTCGATTTCCGGGCGGTGAGTCGGCGGCGTTTGGAAAGCGAAACAGTGCAACAGATTGGTAAAATCATGCGAAGAAGCACTATGAGTATGTATGGAATCATCCAAGTCACCGCTGCTGCGGCGCGCTCCGTGACATTGCAACTGACGGTCGTCTCAGCGATCACTGCACTGATCTTCCTTGGTGGTTGCGCCTACAAGCTCGATGGCAAAGTAATCGACGGATTCGGCAGTGTGGTCATGGGTCGTGACAAGGATCCCGATGCTCGCAAGAGCGGAATCGGTGGTGCCACCGTGGAACTGATCCGCGACGCCGGCACTATGAACCGCGCAGTTGCTGCGCGCGCTACGAGTGGTTCGGATGGCCGATTCATTCTGGAAGTCCCCGCTTTCGGTGCTGGTTGGATGGACGAATCCTGGCAAATCCGTGTGCGTCGTCATGGCTTCGAAAATGTTGAGAGCGAAGTCCAGCTGCCGGGTTCCACTTCCGGTCGACTGATGATTGTTGAAATGCATGCCGGAAAGAGTGCACCATTCCGTGAGCCAGACAGTTCACGTTCCATGATTGATGAGGCGAAGGCATTCGAGCCTTCGCTCGGAAACATCAACCCCTGACGCAGTCATTCGCCGCCGATGCGTAGGCGCTACCACATACATCCCCCCGGCTTGCTCTACCTGGTGGTGGTTGTATTGGTTGGTCTTGCAGCTGCAAATCGCCCAAGCAATCTGCTGGTGTGGGTCTTTGCAGCCATGCTCTCAGGCGTGTTGCTCTCCGGAGTTCTGTCCGGTCAGCCACTGATGACATTGCGTGCCGTTCGGAGCATGCCCCGGACAGGTCGCGTGGGCGAGCCAGTGATTGTGCGTTATGCGGTTATCAATGAATCATCGCTCTGGCCGCTCTTTGCGCTCTTTGTAAGGGAACTGACGCCGGTGGCTGGTTCACGCGCGTTTGTGCAACATGTTGGTCCCGGCGAGGAAGTCATTGCAGAAACGGCGTACTGGCCGGCGCGGCGCGGCCCAATGCGCCTTGAGCGCTTTCGTATCGAGACCGTCTTCCCATTCGGTCTTGTCATGAAGAGTGTGCGCTTTGACGATGCGAGCGAATGCCTTGTCCTTCCCCGCGTTGAACGCCTACGCCCGGGCGTGCTGACGTCACTTGCGTCTGGAACTGTTGCTGGTCCGTCAACAAGTACGCGCTCTGGTCCAGGGAGTGATTTCCTGGGTATCCGTGAGTATCGCCCCGGAGATGGACTGCGGCACATTGCATGGCGTCGTAGTGCCTCGGTAGGAACCCTTGCTGTTGTGGAGCGCTCTATTGATGCACCGCCGCGCATTCGCGTGGCACTAGACCTGCGTCGGCCGACGAATGAGTTGCGAGTGGATCCAACTGGTCGCGCCGCGCGTGATCTTGAAGAGGATGCCATTGTCCTTGCAGCAAGC
>JBIKQN010000311.1:0-3042 GCA_044349615.1 Phycisphaerales bacterium | reverse complement strand
GCATGGCGCTTGTTTCGGAGGCGTTGCTACGCGCCCGCCCGCTGCGTGTTGGCTTTGGCGTTCCTTGCACCTCAAGCGTGCTGAGGACGTCTTTTGCGCGGGTGACCACTGACTTTGGAATGCCAGCAATCTGTGCCACATGGATTCCGTAACTACGATCAGTCGACCCAGGGAGAATGCGATGTAAGAACACAACATCGCCTTTCCATTCGCGCACCGAGACATGGAGGTTTCGAACGCCAGCGATGCGTGTAGAGAGATCCGTCAGTTCGTGGTAGTGCGTTGCAAACAGCGTTCTGGCTCCTGCGGCTGCCAAGTGTTCTGTGATGGCCCACGCCAAACTGAGTCCATCGAGGGTGCTCGTTCCTCGGCCGATTTCATCAAGAACCACCAGTGATCGTGGTGTTGCATGATTGAGAATCCGGGCGGTTTCAGTCATTTCCACCATGAAGGTGGATTGGCCGGAATGCAGTTCATCACTTGCACCAATTCGAGTGAAGATGCGATCGGTGATGCCAATGGTGGCGCGCTCTGCTGGTACGAAGCTGCCCATGTGCGCAAGCAGCACAATGAGTGCGGTCTGGCGAATGTAGGTGCTCTTGCCAGCCATGTTTGGACCAGTGATCAGTGCTAGCGTGGCGGGCTGCGCGGCGGTGCCCAGTTCAGTGTCGTTTGGAACAAACTGGTCACGCAGTAATTCATCAAGGACAGGATGTCGACCGCTGGTGATATTGAGGACGGGCTCGGAAACAATGTCCGGCCGCACCCAACGATAGCGCGCGGCCACTTCCGCAAGGCTGCCCACGGCATCAAGACTAGCGACGGCGTCGGCGAACCGAACGAGTTCCGGGAGTTGTTCGGCGGCCTCCGTGCAAAGCCCGTCAAAGAGAGCACGTTCACGGGCGATGGCGCGCGACTCTGCTGAAAGCACCTTGTCCTCAAAGGTCTTCAGTTCAGGCGTGATGTACCGCTCTGCGTTGCGCAGGGTCTGTCGGCGCGTGAACTCCGCCGGAGCCTTCGCAGAGTGTGCGTGGGTGATTTCAATGTAGTACCCAAACACACGGTTATAGCCAATTTTTAGGCTTGGAATGCCAGTTCGTTCGCCGAGCTCGGCTTGATAGCGCGCCATCCAAGCGGTGGCATCGCGCTGCAAGGATCTGCATTCGTCAATCTCTATATCGGCGCCATCTTTGAACAGTCCGCCATCACGCATATGCGCCGGTGGTTGCTCATTGCACGCAGCCGCAATGCGATTGGTGAGTGAGGAAACCTTGGTGGCCGCCTCTTCAAGAGCGGCACGGGCACCCTTGAATGCTGGTGCATCACCAAGGGATGAGGCGATGCGGCCAGCAAGGGTCATTGATCGACCGAGCGCAACCAAGTCACGAGGCGTTGCGCGGCCCATAGACATTCGGCTTGCTATGCGAGCCACATCTTGGACTCCATCGCAGGCAGCGCGCAGTTCTTCGCGCATGCGTTCATCGGCTACCAATGTGGCCACAGCGTCCTGGCGCGCGCCGATGGCGTCGCGATCACCGAGCGGCGCACATGTCCATTCACGGAGTAGGCGTCGTCCCATGGGGGTGCGCGCTCGTTGCAACACGGAAAGCAAGGTGCCTTCGGTGCCGCCAGAGCGAAGCGTTCTTTCCACTTCCAGGCTGCGAAGTGTGGTTCCGTCGAGGACTAGGTTGGCGGTTCGGCCTGCTCGGCGCGGTGGGCGCAGGTGCGCAAGTGGACGAACAGTACGACCACTTGCAGATGGGTCCGTGCCGAGCCCGCGTTGCGTATCGATCAGGTGGCGAAGCAGCGCGCCGGCGGCGGTTACCGAGGGGGCGTCATCGCTCAGGTCAAAGCTTTCAAGCGTGCGGACGCCGAAGTGTTCCTTTAAGAGTGCCACTGCATCGGCTGGGCGGAACATCCATCCGGGTACTTCAAGTGCGGGGCAGCCGAGGGCTCTTGCGGCGCGAGCAGCGGGGCGGTCAGCATCTTCGTGATCCCCTTCAGGAAGAAGAAGTTCGCTGGGACCGATGCGTGCGAGGACATCCTCAAGGAGTGCTGCATCACACTCTTCAACCGTGAATTCGCCAGTGGATAGTTCGACGGCGGCTACGGCAGCGCGGGCGCTAGCGCCAGTGCCAGTGATCCAAGCTGCAGCAATTCGGTTGGCTCTGGAGTCATCAAGCAGCGTTTCATCAACGAGGGTGCCTGGTGAAAGAACTCGTGTGACTCCGCGTTCAACAACTCCTTTGGCTTCCGCGGGATCCTGTAGTTGCTCGCACACAGCAATCCGGTAGCCCTGCTCAACAAGGCGGCGCAGGTAGCCCTCAACAGCATGGAAGGGAACGCCGGCCATGGGTTGCCCACTTGAGCGTTCCGTGAGCGTGATCCCGAGTGCGCGGTGCGCGGTGATGGCATCGTCATCGAAGAGCTCATAGAAATCGCCCATCCGGAACAGCAGCAGGCAGCCGGGGTGCTGACTCTTGATGCGGTCATACTGGCGCATGGCCGGGGTATCCCGGTTGTAGGCGCGGGGTGCGATTTCAGCGGTTGGTTCGCCAGCGGACATCAGGTGCGATGGTACGGGAGGGCGCCGATCTTGCCCAAAAACGACGCAACCCGCGCTGCGGCGGGTTGCGGGGTCGGGTACCGGGCACCCGTTTCAGTGGAGTGGATGAGGATCGAACTCACAACCTCCTCGATGCGACCGAGGCGCTCTTCCAATTGAGCTACCACCCCAGCGGTCGGACGAAGCAGTCTATCCGGCTCAATAGGGCGCCGCAAGGCGTTACGGGGTTTCGCTGCGGCCTGACGAGTGTGCAGATCTTTGATTGTGCTGCTTGAATACCGCAATGTTGAGCCGTCGCTGCAGTATCGTGTAGCCCCCGACCCCGGTGCGAAGGACTGCTTCGCCCGGCATTCCCGGCCGAACCATGGGTCCCGAAACCGCCCTCATCGTCTTCTGCGCGTGCATCGTGGTGGCGTCCCTTGCGGGCGGCATGGTGCCAGTGGTGCTGCGCCTCACGCATCGGCGATTGCAGTTTG
>JBIKQN010000310.1:0-3050 GCA_044349615.1 Phycisphaerales bacterium | reverse complement strand
AGGGCCTTCATCAGCATCAAACTCAAGCACTCTGCGCCGTGGCGTGTTGGGCAACTCTCCTGCCATGTCATCAGCCAATTCGATTGGCGCATCAATGGGGCGCGCAACCTTTCCAACCGGAGCGACCCCTGCACCGCTCGGGCGCGCTGCAGACCGCGCCGCTTTCTGTGCAGCAACCAACTCTTCATCAACTCCCGTACGCGCCATGCGCGTGAACTTTGAATCGGGCGCTAAACCTGCCGCGCGGGTGGTATCTATGACCAAACCCTTCGACTGCCGGGCTACATCGGCGGCAGGAGTGCCCTCAAGGCAGAATCGCCATGCGCACGGAGTTCCCGCAACTGGCTGAAGGAAATAGGTTGAGAATGTTGCCCGCCAGCGCGCCCACTCTGGAAGCAGGCGAATTGCCTCTTCAACAAGCGGCAATGGTTCGGTGGCCGCTCCATAAATCACGTGAATCGGCCGGGCCTGATCACGCAGGAACGCACTAGCAAGAACGCCGGCCCAACCTGCATCGCCCGTAGCGGCCTGCCATGCAGTGCACGGGCGCGGACCAACATCGCGCGTTGTGGGCACGCGCACCGGGGTATCAATCCAGGCAGCCTCACCACTCCACGAACTGCGGAGAAGGCCTGGCTGGGAGAGCAGCCACGCTGGCCCAGCGGCAACCAACTCATCAGGCGCCAGCACCACGTACGTTGCAATCTTGTTTGAGCGCGCAGTGTGATCTGGTGGCGCAGGTCCAACAATCGACAGTACATGCGCAATCCCTGTCGGCGTTTCAACGCGCCAGAAACAATGGGCATGCGGACTCTGACCCGAAGGTCCCGCTCGATATCCACCGAGGGCTTCAAGGCGCGGCACCAACGCGGGTGGCATTCCCTTGGTCATTGCAACCGTGCAAAATCCGCTGGTTCCAGCTCGGAGACCACGTATTGCCGATGTGTAGATGAGTTCGAGTGCCATGGATGAGTTCGGTCAATACGGTTCGCTAGTGCGTTCGCATCAATTCAACGCCGTCATGATGGATCCATATCCGTGGAATCAGAAGGCACTCCAAATGCAGCATCGCCTTCGCTTTTGTCACTCGAGACCAAGTGCGTGGACCAGCGCGCTAATGTGTAGATGAATGGAACAGTGACCCAACGCGGTGCAATGCGTGCCACTGGAACCTTCAAGAGACCACTCGCCGGATCCAAGACAGGCGATGTTCCGATCGCACTCACCGGGATAAAGATGACGCGCTCGAACGCATCCTCTGCTGCAGACACAAGCTCCGGCGCCACTTCGCACAACAAGGCACGAATGCGCTCGCTAGTGCGATCCACGCGCTTGATACTCATGCGACCAAGGCCAGCGCGTTCGCGCGCATACGGCGGCGTGGTGATATCCACGGGCGTGCCATCCTCATCCTTGAGAAGAGGACCCCAGATATCGCTCTTGGAAAGGATCACGAACAGCGGCTTGGGAACGCGATCCTGCGGCGCGAGCCCCGCATGCATGCGCACGCGTCGAGCCATCTCCACAATCAACTGATCCTGCCGCGTGGTCTTTGCGCCAGGGGCTAACTGTGGATCGCCACTGATGCCAGCAAGGCGCTGACGGAAGCGAACATCCTGCGTTGGATCGAAGACGAACATCAGAACCTGTGCCTTCGCTAGGTGCTGCGTTCCGGGCGAACGCGCGGTATCTGCGCCCGGGAAGAAGTGTTCGCCAGCGTTGTCGTACAACGTAAAGAGCTGAGTCAGTCGGTGAGGTGCGTGCCCATTCACATGGTCGCGCGAGGGGCGCACTGTGAAGATAAACGGATGAGCCAACATGGTGGCGACGCCCGGATCAAACTGCACCGAGTTGTATTGCGCGCCTTCCATTTCCGTCTTGTCGATCGCCACTGATGAAGACTGGTCTTCATTCAGGAAGAGCTGGCCTTCGTTGTTGGTGATGGCGCGATTCATCGCCGGATCCGTATCCGTGAAAGCAACCGAGAAATGCCGCGCGAGTTCCTCGCGCAGTTTCCACATGGCGCTTGCCAAGAAATAGCTCTTGCCACTTGATGGACTGCCAGCCAAACTCATGATGACCATCGGGCACTCAAGCACCAACTGCGGAATTTCAAGATGACAGTTGGGGCATGCAAGTCGGCGAGTCTTCGATCCCGAAGGGTCGATCGCTTCACCAGCTGGCGTGAAGCGCGATGGCAGGAAACGGACCGGGTCTTCGGGCGTCAGCAGGCGGTCGCCCAACAATTCGGGATGTGCGGCCACCCAGAGAGTTTGATCCGGGCGGAATCGGTGCCAGCAGTGCGGGCAAACGGCGCTGGACTTAAGTTTCCTGCTCACGAGTGGTGTCCTAAAAGACCCTTCACGATGTGTTGGACCTGAATCGTTAAATTCCGGGTTGAGAGTTGCCGCAGAAGAAAGACGGGGCATTGGGCGGTGCGTGTTCATGGCGTACGCTATTTCAGTGCAGATTCATCCTGAGATTTCCACTGCCCCGGGTGACGACGAAGCTTTGTGTGAGCCGCGCGAGCGGGCATCTGCCATTCTTGGGATCGTGGCGGCGTTCGTATTGGGATTATGCATTGTTCTTGCGGCAATCTTGGCTGGTGGTGGAGGTGGACTTGGCGGCGGCGGGACCGGCGGCGCCGCAGGTCGCGGCTACGGCGCGGGAACAGGTTCCGGCATTGGTTCTGGCGCAGGCACCGGGAGCGGCTCAGAGGTAACCGGGGCCGGCGCTGGCGAAAGCGGCAGTGGAAGACTTGCGAGTGGACCAGACGAGGTGGCACCACCACCGGGAACCCCTGATGGCAATGCAACAGAGGGCGACACCGAAGCATCAGAATCCGTAGCGATTGCGCTGCCAGTACCTGACATTGAACCGCCGAAGTTTGGATTTACGGTGCCCGATGGACGTTCAACGCTCGGTAGCTCAGTCACAAGTGGCGGCGGATCGACCAAGCAACCGATCACTGACATCGTTGTGCAATTACCAAAGCCGCGCGTAGGTGTTACCCGTGGCGGCGGATCGACCGAGCGACAGATCATTGATGT
>JBIKQN010000309.1:0-3051 GCA_044349615.1 Phycisphaerales bacterium | reverse complement strand
GCACGGTAAGCCGGAAGGATCGCTGACCTACCGGGACCTCGCCACGGCTGTGCTCAACCATTATTGAAACGAGCCCGTGCTTCGCAAGCATCTCACGCCCAAGTTCGGTGAGCATGTTTGACGCCATCGGCTCGTATGCCTCGTAGTCAAGTGCGCAAATGGTGAGATCACCCTCAGCCGCCCGCACAACACCTTCAAACACAATAACCGCGCCGAACTGCGCCGACGGGTGATTGGCGTGTGCCCCACCGCCAAGCGATCCGTCTGTGATTCGGACGATCACACTCATCCCCCACCCACCAATTCAACAACGGCGATCTCATCATGAGCACCAAGCGGCGCATCCAGTGGCTGGAACGCATGATTCACTGCGAGGCGTGCACCATGGAAAAACGCTGCCTTGTGCGGATGGCGCAAGGCAAGAGCTTCGTTGACATCGCGCAGAACTGCGTTGTTCGGCACGTCCACAGCAATGGCTGTGCACGCAAGTTCGCGCGCAAGCGATCCAAAGATGAGCACGCGAAACACCATAAATTACAGTGTAACATTGAAAAATAGGATCTTGATCCGCGCTATCCGTACCTTGTAACGCGTGATTGATGACTCGAGCTTCATGACAATGCCGAACCCCATTGCCGCACGCACAGAGTTGCCATCGCCAAGCGCCGCACTTGATGCCGTGCGCGCGCATCTTGTTGCACTGAGCACTGAATTGGTTCCGCTTGCGCATTCGACCGGTCGGGTGCTCGCTGACGTTGTATGCGCTGACCGCGCAAGCCCAGCGCTTGACATGAGTTCAATGGACGGGTTCGCGGTGCGCCATGCTGATCTTGGCATGATGGCTTCCGATACCGGGCTACCGATTGCAACTGGTGCCAACAGCGAGGCAAGTATCGGTCATGCGCCAGTAGACATGCACCCAGGACATGCCATCCGCATCGTGACCGGAGCGCCAATACCACTTGGCGCAGATGCCGTGGTGCGCCATGAGGATGTGCGTGTAGCTGGCAACCATGCGCTGTTGCAGATTGCACCGAGCGCAGTAACGCCCGGCGCATTCATTCGACGCCTTGGTGAAAATGCGCTCAAAGGCGCCGAGATTCTCCTGCCGAACACGCTGATCGGCGCGGCTGAAATTGGCGCTCTCGCCACTTTCGGTGCGGCTGATGTTCGCATGTATCGCCGCGTGCGCGTCGCCATCATCGTCACCGGCGACGAGTTGGTGACGAGTGACCAAACACCGAAGCCGTGGGAGATTCGTGACAGTAACGGAAGCGTGCTCGCGTCGCTTCTTGGTGCACGAGCGTGGATTGAGGTGGTGGCTTATCTCCACGCGAAGGATGATGCCGACGGGCTTGCGGCAACAGTGGCGTCAGCCCTTGAATTGGCAGACGCAGTGATTCTGACTGGCGGTGTCTCCATGGGTCACCACGACCATGTTCCGCACGTCATCGAGCGTCTTGGTGCCACAACGGTGTTCCACCGACTGCCGCAGCGACCTGGGCGACCGATGCTTGCCGCCGTGCTCCCAGCCACGAGTGCACGCCCGCCGCGGCTGATTCTTGGGCTTCCTGGCAATCCTGTCTCGGTGATGGTGACGGCTCGACGCTTGGGAATCCCCATGCTTGGTCGGCTTGCGGGACTTGCCGACAACGAGTTTGCCGTGCCTCACCGACACACTGATGGCGATGATGGTGCGCAGCTCGGCATGTGGTGGTTTCGACTCGTCTGCGAGCGAGTTGCGCCGAACGGCGAACGCCGACTGCACCTGCTCCCGACGAAGAGTTCAGGGGATGTCGCTGCTGCAGCAACAAGCGCTGGTTTCGTCGAGGTTGCGCCGAATCAGAGTGCAGCGGGTCCAAACCCTTTCTATCCATGGATGCACTGATCTATAAAGGGACCCCAGATGGCCAAGAAGAAATCAACAAAGCGGCACGCGGCGAATCAGCGCGCTTCCACAACTCTGACGCACCTTGATGAACATGGGCGAGCGTCCATGGTTGATGTCGGAGCCAAGCCCATCACGCAACGTCGCGCGGTAGCCGAAGCGCGTGTACTGGTATCGCCTGCACTCGCTGAACGGATCGCGCACAACACCCTTGCCAAGGGCGACCTGCTAGCAGTGGCACGACTTGCTGGGATACAGGCCGCCAAGCGAACCGACGAATTGATCCCGCTCTGCCATTCGCTGCCACTTGACTCGATTGATGTGCGTGCGGAATTGCGCATCGACCACGTGTACCTCTGGGCCGAAGCCAAGGTGGCAGCACGAACCGGAGTAGAGATGGAGGCACTGACTGCAGTGGCTATCGCAGCGCTCACCGTCATTGACATGGGAAAGTCGGTTGATCGAACGATGAGTGTTGAAGGACTCCGTCTCTTGGAAAAACAAGGCGGTCGGAGCGGTCACTTCCGAGCCGATGCCGCATCCACCAAGCCAGCAAAGCGAGCGCGCACATGAGCACCCATCCCCGCGTGGTCATCCTGACTGTCAGCGACCGCTGCTCGCGCGGTGAGACCGTGGATACATCCGGACCAACCCTGCAGGCGTTGGCCATAAATCACCTTGGCGCCGTCATAGTGCACGCCGAGTGCCTTCCGGATGACATGAACGCACTGGCTCAATTCTTTTCGCAATGGTCAGAAGAAACTCGCCGAATCGACTTGATTCTGAGCACTGGCGGCACCGGCCTTGCGCCGCGCGACATCACTCCCGAGGCCCTACGTACGGTCATGCACCGCGAACACGCCGGCCTGATGGACCTTTCGCGCCTGCGCTGCCTTCCGAAGACGCCGCGCACATTCCTTTCGCGCGGCATTGCAGGAACAATCAACCGCACGCTGGTGATCACCCTGCCCGGATCACCGCGTGGGTGTACCGAAATGTTTGAGGCGATCGCAGACATTCTTCCACATGCGATCGAGACGCTGCGTGGCGATGTCAAAGATGATGGCCGGCCAGAGTTGGATGCAACCAAGCAAGATGGATCCGGTTCAGATTCGGGATCGGGGCGAACCATCCATCACAAGGATTGATCGCGCCTGTTTCAC
>JBIKQN010000308.1:0-3056 GCA_044349615.1 Phycisphaerales bacterium | reverse complement strand
GCTTTGCCGCATTCGTTGCAGGGGTTCTCAAGCAGCTCACCCGTTGCGTCAGGAATCGCGATGGTGGTTGTTGGGGTTGTGAGCGGGCCACTGAAGTAACTGTTGAGCAGTTCATGGCAATGTTCGCAGTCATCGCGCATGAACACGATGTGATGACGCCCAGCATTGAGGTTCGCGGGAAGTGGCCGTTGCACCAAGAGCATCAGTTCTTGTGCATCAAGGCGCTGACCCTTCCACGTTTCAAACTCCGGCGCGTACCAAGGCTTCGCCGTGGCTGGCATGGCTGGCCAAGGTGCGGTGCCAGGCGTGGGCGTGGCACTCGGCATTGTGGCAGCGTTGGCAGGCAAGGTCGGCATGGATGGCTGCGGCGCGCTCGCAGGTGCGGTGTCTGGAGTCTTGGTGGGTGTGTCCGGGCTACTGCTGTCGTTTGCGGGAGCCAACGTGACGTCAGCTCGCTTCGGAACGCCGTATGCAATCGCGAAGCCGAGTAGGAGCGGGATAAAGATCACGGCCACGAGCTTCGATACAACCTGCGTAAACGGTAGGCGGCGCCCCCGCGGCGGCAGCACACACAGACCGATGAGGAGGCTGAGGTCGATAGCGAGCATCCACGTGGGCGACGGGCCGCTTGCACCGAAGCAGCCACAACTTGCGGCGCCTGAAGCAATCAGCAGTCCGAGGATGGCGCAGAAGAGCGTCAGTAACGAGATTCCAATGCTGCGTGCCGCCTGCACCGGACCAACAACCATCAGGAGCGCGGCTGCAATCTCACAGGCGATCATGAAGCGCATGGCTGGGTCGAGGTAATTCTCCCGGCTGATTCCAAGATTACGAACAAAGATGAAGTCGGTTACATCCGTGACTGGCTTCGGAAGCAACTGGGGATTGCGTTCCCACAACTTGACGCCCGCCCCTAGAAGAATCCAAACGGGCACAACAATCCGCACAAGAATGGTGCCGAATCGGTTACCTGAAACGGCGGGCAGGGCGCGCGAGGAATCGGGTGTGGAATTCATGTGTATCCATCGTACGCCGCATCGGCGCGTTGGCTACGCATGGCAATTCGGCGAATCTAAGCAAGGGGTCCGGACGAAGTGGCTGCGCGGACCTTTCCGCGCGGCGCCGCCAGACAGTCCCGAGGAGCGGTTGTTGTGAGGAACTCACTGTCGCTGTCGCTTCAATCAAGGTAGACCACCACTATGGCCGTCTTCGTTCGATCCAGTCTTATGCCCACTTCTGCGTCTGAATTGGCCGCTTGGCACTTTCGGCCGGGAGCTATTGATCGCCTCATTCCGCCTTGGGAGGATGTGGAGATTCTGGAGCGCCCCGCAGCAATGGTCGATGGCGCGGTGGCCCGCTTCCGCATGCGCAAGTTTGGCGTCCCGATTGAGTGGGTGGCTCGCCACCATGACGTTCAGCCAGGGGCATCATTTTGCGACACGCAGGTCTCTGGACCTTTCCGCTCGTGGCATCATCGGCACAACTTCTTGCCTGCGGACGCGGGATCGAGCACGCTTGAAGATCGCATTCAGTATGAACTTCCTGGTGGCGTTCTTGGTCGCACCTTTGGCGGTTCGACGGTGGCTGCAGACCTAGAGCGAATGTTCACGTGGCGACATGCACGAACGCGTCACGATGTGCGGCACCATGCGACGTTCCCGGGCGAACGTCTGCGCGTTGCTGTGAGTGGAACTAACGGCATGGTTGGTGCAGCGCTCGCCGCATTCATGACGACTGGCGGACATGACCTGCGCCGAATCGTTCGTGGAACTCCGGATCATGCGCGTGGTGATGTGGCGTGGGATCAACGAGCTGGCACCTTCGATGCATCTGCATTGGAAGGTCTTGATGCCGTGGTGCACCTTGCTGGCGCTGGAATTGCTGATGTTCGCTGGAGCAACGAGCGTAAGCAGGAAATTCGAGACAGCCGCGTCAATCCCACTGCGCAACTTGCTCGCACCTTGGCTGGACTGAAGCAGAAACCCCGTGTCTTTGTCTGTGCCAGTGCAGTTGGCTGGTATGGAAATCGCCCAGGTCCAGCACAGGTTGATGAGTCAAGCCCGCGTGGCGATGGCTTCCTTCCGGATATCTGTGAGGAATGGGAGCGCGCCACCGATGCCGCACGTGATGCAGGTATTCGGGTAGTGAATCTACGAATTGGCATCGTGATCAATGCGCGCGGGGGAGCACTTGCCAAGTTGCTGCCTCCATTCAAGATGGGGCTTGGTGGTTCCGTCGGTAATGGCGCGCAGGGCATGAGTTGGATTGACCTTGATGACCTCCTAGGCGCGCTGCGCTTTGTCATGAGCGCTGATGTTGCAGGACCAGTGAATGCAGTCGTGCCAACTCCAATCTCAAACAAGGACTTTGGTCGAACGCTTGCTGGAGTCCTTGGTAGGCCAGCCGTTGCGCCGCTACCAGCTACTGCTGTCAAAGTGATGTTTGGTGAAATGGGACAGCGATTGCTTCTCGAAGGCGCGTTCGTTGTTCCGAGTCGATTGCAGTCGATGGGGTTCAAATGGGCGTTGCCGTCGCTTGATGATGCACTTCGCTTTGAAACTGGACGCTTTCAGTGACTACTACCATTCTTTGGTATCGGCAGGATCTTCGGACGGCTGACCATGACGCATTGCTTGATGCTTGTGGTCGAGGGTCGGTGGTTCCGGTGTTCATTTGGGATCCAGTTGGCGAAGGCAACTGGCCGTGCGGCGGCGCGCAGCGATGGTGGATTGATCGCTCGCTGCGGATGCTTCATGCCGATCTTGAGTCGCGTGGATCAAGGCTGATTGTTCGCACGGGTGATTCTGCAACTGAGTTGCTGGCATTGGCTCGCGAGTGTGGCGCTCAACGCGTTGATTGTTCTCGTCGGTTTGAGCCGGCGGCTATGGCGCAAGAAGAACACGCGGTTCAAGTTCTTGAGAGTGCTGGCGTGGAACTTGCGCGTATCGGCTCCAACTATCTCTTTGATCCGTTCGCAATTCGCTCGCAAACCGGAACTCCTTACAAGGTATTCACACCTTTTTGGCGCGCATGCTTGGCGCAGACGGCACCGGATG
>JBIKQN010000307.1:0-3060 GCA_044349615.1 Phycisphaerales bacterium | reverse complement strand
AGACATCAACCGCGACGGCGTGGTGAACGGACCCGACCTCGGCCTGCTGCTCGGGGCTTGGGGAAGCTGAACAGGCGATCGCCGGCCGCGGCACCGGCACGCAATTAACCACGGTTCCTTGCGACAGGACTTTCGCCATGCCCTTTGCGCGCGGCAGCTCGATCGGAATCAACTATCGGTAGACGTCGCGACGGTGTCCAATCCGGATGACGTCGACCACCAGGAGTTTGTCGAGCACCTCATAGATCACGCGGTAGTTACCGACCCGTATCCGGTAGGTGCTGTCGCTGGTCGCGAGCTTCACGGACCCCACCGGCCGGGGATTGCTCGCCAGCCGCTCCATGGCCGTAACCAACTGAGACCGATCGTGCCTTGAGTCGACCGCCCCCAGCTCCTTGCGCGCCGAGCGTGTCAGCCTCACCTCATAGCTTGCCACGACGCCGCATCTCCTTCACGACGGACTGAAGGGAGTGCCTCGGCTCGGTGCGGCGCTTGCGAGCGATGGCGAGGTCGGCTAGGTCCTCCTTCAGGGCCCTGCGAACCATCTCGTTCACGACCTCGGAGAGGTTCCGGTCACTGGCAGCGGAGTGCAGCCTGAGCGCCCGATGCACGGCGGGATCGAAGTAGACGGTGGAACGACGAGCGGTGGCCATGCACAAAGAGTAGCTGTTAACGTCAAAGCGTCAAAGCGCTATTTTGAATTTATGCTCAAAAGCCTTCGATCCGGGTCATGTCCGATCGGCTTCGGCGTGGCTAGCGGCGGTCTGACGTTTAACTTCTTCGTTGAGGTTGCTGCGGATCCCGCCCCGGTGCCTCATACGCCGGGGCGTTGTGCATTTGGGGAGTATGGCAACAACTTCGGCACCAATGCTCCTGCTCACCGCGGATCGCCCGGCGACCGCGGCACCGGCACGCAATCAACCACGACTCCTTGCGACAGGACTTTCGCCATCAACTCGCTCCACGAAGCGTCGGCAAAGGACGTTGTTGCTTCGAATTGGCGGATCGGGGTGCACGTGACCGTACTTCCCGCCACGAGTTCCATGGGACCGTTGACCACTTCGGGAGGGAACGCAGTCAGTTCGATGACCGGCCACTCCGAATCGCTCCACGGCTGGGAGCCACGTGAACGCCCGGAGCCAGGGACGGATGGCCGCGCACGCAAGGTTGCGTTGAGCGCATTCCAGTCGTGCAACGAAATTCGCCCGTTGGTTCTCACCACGCCCTGCGGCGTTCGAGCTTGGAAATCAAGGAGCACTGCTTCGAATCGAAACATGCCCCAGTCAGGCTCAACGGGTGTCGCGCGTGCCGACCAGTCGTTCATCAGGCTCCTGATGGAAACCATGATCCACGCGTTGAAGATCACACCACCGGCGGCGGCGAGAAGTGTGACAAGCACCACGGCTACTGCAATCCGCCGAAGCGCACGCTGCCCGCGCTCGAGTTCGGCCAGTCCCTGCCGGAAGTGATCCACTGCGTTTCCGAATCGCTCTTCCGCTTGACGCGTCGCACCGCGCGCGGAACTGACCGAGTTTGGGTCGTTCTTCATGACATCCTCCTCAAGCATCTCAAGATGACTTTCAATTTCCCGTCGTAATTCAGACGCCTCGTCCTGTGGGTCATGCGAATCGGACACGGTTGCTCCCTTCAATCTTGTCTGCCAACTTGGTGTTCAGGAACTTGGCGATCGCGCCGGTGACGGATGTCCACTCTTGGACGCCCTCGCGCAGCGCCACCTTCCCCGCCGGGGTGATCGAGTAGATCCGCACTTCCCGACCGTTTTCTTGCTTCTGCCATTCCGCCTCCACCAGCTTGCGCTTCTTCAGACGCTGCAGCGACGGATAGAGCGACCCTTCCTCCACCGCGAGACGACCATCGCTCACCTCCTCGACGAGACGGGCCAGGCGATAACCATGGGTGGCCTGCCGTGCAATCAACGAAAGGAGGACGAGGTCGAGGCTGCCAGAAGGAAATGACGGACGACTGGATGGGGCTGTGGCCATATCCATAGCGTAACGATGTATGCAGGATAAAGCAAGCATGCGGGGAAGTATTTCTGAACTACCTCTTGACATCTATGCATACCTAGTTACACTAGGCATACTGACACGATGCGTAGTCGTGCCATGCTGAAGATTTAATCAATCCGAAATCGCTCCGGAACCTCGCAAAACACGAGCGATACCAAGGAAATCTATGAAAAATCAATTTCGCCTCGCGCACCATTCGGCCACAGTCATGCTTGCCATCGCACTGGGCACCCTTGCCTGCATTGGCCTGAAAGCCACCGCCATGGATAACGGCGTTCCGTACGGACGCAAGCTCCCGGCCGCCGTTCACCATGTTGCTGCCGGAGGCGTACTCGTGGTTGCGTGCGAGCACGTCACCACCACCAGCGCGTCACTGGTCAATACCACGTGGCTGAACCAGGAATCCGAAGTGATTTCGCTGGACAGCTTGATCGACGGCTCGCTTATCAATGCCGGCCCTGGGAATCTTCTATGCCTACGCCTTGATGACGGCGTCCTCGTGTGGATCGCGCCGGGCGAATCACTACTCGCTGGCCCCTCGGTCGTCGGATACCAACAGGGTTGCCTGTGCACCTGCGGAAACGGCACGGTGTTCATCGAACCGGCCAACTGCGGCGGAACCTGTTCGAACTGCAACGGCAAGGGACCCTGCCTTGATCCGACCAACAGCCAGAAGACCCCAGGCTTCTCAGCCTGCACTACCGGCTGGGGACCTTCTGGGAACTGATCACGCGGGAAACTGCAAGACGAGTGTTTCGCTACGCTTCACGCAGATACCTGATCTGGGCAGATAGGAACACCGCAACGTCATGCACAATCATCAAGGCAAGCGCCGGGCATTGAAGGACTGTGTCATGGTGCTTGCCTTGGCAGCGCTTTCGCCCCTTGTTGGCACCGCAGGGTGCAGCCCGAGGACGGAGCCCAACGTAATAGCTCCAGCCGCTAGCGCTCGGCAAACCGATACCTCGTCGGGTCTCGTCTTTCACTTTGTCAGGGAGGACGGGCAGGAAGAGCAATGCTTGCGGCGCGA
>JBIKQN010000306.1:0-3066 GCA_044349615.1 Phycisphaerales bacterium | reverse complement strand
GCACTGCCCGTGCGCACATGCCTGTGCCAGGCCTAGTGCCAACGGTGGTGGCATTGGTATCGCCAAGCGCATCACTTTCCACATTCAATGCGCCGGAAACACTCCGCGCCATCGTTCGCCCCGATATGCGTTGGCACCGCTGTGAAATCAAGACCACCGCGCTCGCTGGCAACATCCTTGCGCTGATTGAGGCGCAACGCGAAGGTGCCGAGGAGTGCATCTTGGTACGCGATGGTCTTGTAAGCGAAGGCGCATACACCAATGTTGGAATTGCTCGCAGAGGCACGCTCATCACGTGCCCGCTTGATGATTCCGCGGCGCCAGTGCTGCACGGAACGATGCGCTGCTGGATGCTTGATGCTGCACGCGATGCTGGCATACCCACCGAGGTGCGACGCATCCGCGAACACGAACTCTGCGAGGCTGACGAGGTGTTGGTGCAATCAAGCCGTCGCCTAGTGAGTGCGGTGACGGAACTTGATGGCGTTCGCATTGCCGATGGGAACGCCGGACCTGTCTGCAAGGCTCTCTTTGCTGCCATGCATGCGCGAATTCAAGCCTTGACTGCGAATATCAAAGCGAGCTGAAATGCCGCCGCGCACAGTTTCTATACTTGCCAACAATGTCATTCCTTCTTGCAATCAGCGTCGGCAATACGCGCACAGCGGTCGGTCACTTCCACGGTGACGAACTCCATGTTGTCCAATACATAGTAAACGGCGATATCGCCGCTGTCGTCACCGCCGCTGTCGAGCAATGGGGACACAAGATGGAATCTGATGGCGAGGGCGAAATCGTGATCGCAAGCGTCAACGATGCCGTTGCGTCTGCTATTGAGACAAAGCTTGCCGCAGAACTTCACACCGATATCTGGCGCCTTGGCCGTGACCTTGAGGTTCCGATCGGTCGCTGTATTGATGAAGATGCCACACCAGGGCAAGATCGACTCCTTGCAGCAGCTGCTGCCTATGCAGCGGTGAAGCAGGCCGTGATCGTTGTCGATGCTGGCACTGCCATCACCGTTGACTTCGTGGACGGCGAAGGCGTCTTCCATGGTGGTGCCATCGCGCCCGGCGCACAGATGCAGCTTGATGCGCTCCACGCCCACACTGCACAACTTCCAAAGATTCGATTCGCACGCCCGTCCGATGAAGACGCCTTTGGCCGCAACACCACTGATGCCATGCAACTGGGTGTCTTTGAAGGTCTACGCGGATTGACGCAGGCACTTGTTGAACGCTATGCCGCCAATTACCGCGCATTCCCTCTCGTCATTGCGACTGGCGGTGATGCGGAAACGCTCTTTGGAGACAGCGATCTTGTGACGCGCGTGGTTCCTGACTTGGTCTTGCGCGGCATCTTGGTCACCGTGCGCTCCGCAGCTGAGGCGGAATGAGTCTTGCATCGCCTACCTGGTGGTGGTCCACCGCGCACACTCCTGGTGCCATTGGTGTAGCGCATCTGGCCGGCGATGGCCACGTACTTGAGGCCGTGTTGCGCGCCCTTACTGACAAAGATGCGCCACGCCCCGGCGAAGTGGCGTGGCGACGCTTCGGCACGATTGATGACGGCGTCATTGCACGAACGAGTGACAAACATGCGCTTCTCATGCCTCACGGTGGAACGCGTATCCGCGAGTTGCTTGATGAGCGCCTTGCAGAGCTCGGCGCCCGCAGTCCAACGGGGCAAGAAGCCGATGACGCTTCATGGCCTGAAGCCACCGACAACATCGAGCGGGCCATGCTCAAGACGCTCGCCCGCGCGGTCAGCCCACTCGCTATTGATCTCTTGGCCGCACAACCAGCACGATGGATAAATCACAGCGCAACGATTTCTACTGCTGCCACACCATCACTCCCAACACCACGTGACCTTCGACTTCGGCGCCTCATTACTCCGGCTCGCGTTGTTGTCACTGGCCCTGCCAATGCTGGTAAAAGTACGCTTCTCAATGCACTCGCTGGACGCGCTGTTGCCATCGCCCATCACGCACCCGGAACAACGCGCGACGCCATTGCTGCACGCATAAACCTTGCTGGCCTTGTGGTCGATTGGTTTGATACCCCAGGTGTCCGCGTCGATATGGATCCCATCGAACGCGCCGCTGCAGAACTTGCCACGCGCGCCCTTGCGTGCGCAGAGATGGTGATTGAACTCACCGCACCCGGACTTGGCTGGCATGCCCTGACGGGCGCCGCTGGTGCTCTTCGCATGCGAGTGCTCAACCAGTCTGACCGCGCCGATGCAGCATCCTGCTCGGAGCGTGCCGGGGCAGACATTGTCATCAGTGCGCACACCGGGGCTGCCATCGATGAACTGGTAGCACGCGTGCGCAATGCGCTCGTTCCGCCCGCAGACATGGCCGATTCCACGCCGTGGCGATTTATGGACTCACTCTTCATCCAACCACAGAGGTAACGCTTCGTGCCGGGCACATGGGTGACATATGCGCCCATGATGAAGACCGCAGCCTATGACCTGCGGAGGCGGAAATGATCATCGGTTGTGCCGACCCCCCGCCCACAGCCGTCACTGCACCGGGCCCCACGCAGCGAGCATCCTCCCAAGGTCCACGCCGTCGACCGTGCCGTTCCCGTCGAGGTCGGAGGCTCCGTGGCCCGGGCCCCACGCAGCGAGCATCTGTCCGAGGTCACTCCCGTCCACGACGCCGTTGCAGTCGAGGTCGGCCGGTTGCGTGCAGGGCGTCTCCAGTGCGGCGCGGTAGAACGCCCATCCCGATTCGCCGAGACCCTGCAGCGTCAGCGCGGGATCGTGCGCAACTCCCGGCACCACCGTCCATCCGTGTGGCACGGCCAGCGCCTGCAGATGGACGTTGAAATCATGGTTCGGCGCAAGCATGGCGTCGAGCGCGCCAACTCCCTGTCGGATCACCGTGCATGCCGCGATGTGCGCCGCGGCCCGCTGCTCGGCGATCGTCCACGGATGCTGCGCCAGGAAGTAGGCGGGGTCACTTCCCCAGACCGCCGCAAAGAGCGCGACACGCTCCTTCGGCGGGATGTCGGTGCCCTTCGGTGCGTCCATGAAATCCAACTGCATCGGTCCCGC
>JBIKQN010000021.1:0-10125 GCA_044349615.1 Phycisphaerales bacterium | reverse complement strand
CGATGGATGCAGTTTGGAAAGCTTGGGAAGCGTGAGTTGATCGCTGGCCCGCTCCTTGACGCGACGGCTAGTGGAGTGCCTGGTTGGGTTCGGCCAATCATGGCTGATCCTGCAAAGCTCAAGGATCGTCTTCATGCATTCATCACTGAGGTGGTCACGCGCTACGCGCCACTGAATCCGATCTGGAACATCGTCTCATCCATCCACTTGAATGAAGCCGCGGCGCTCACGCCGGATGCAATGGTGCAGGCCACGCGCATTGCGGCGGTTGCAGTTCGGCAGGTGCAGAAGAACGCAAGACTGTTGGTTGAGGTGGGCGATCCATTTAGCGATGTTCCCCCCGATGTTGGTGGAGCCATGAACGCGATCCGCTATTTGCGATCGTTGATCTCAGAAGGCGTGTCGGTGGACATTGTCGGCATCCCGATTCTGATTGGTGATGCCGCGCGCGGCAAGGGAACCCGTGACCTCATGCAGATTGCTGCAATGTTGGAGCGATTCACGAGTCGCAAGGAAATGCCGCCAGTGGTTGTCACGGCGTTTGGCGCTCCAAGTGAGCCTCACACAGAACCGGGCGCTGGTTATTGGCGGCGTCCATGGGGTCTTGAGTCGCAAGGTGCATGGGCCACCATGTGTTTCCAGATAGCGATGGCCAATCCAGGCATCCAAGCGGTGGTGTGGGATCGGCTTCGCGATGACGCTGGTCTAGGCATGAAGCACAGCGGATTGTTTGCCAGTGATGGAACCCCCAAACAGGCCGCTGAACGAATGGTTCGCTATCGCCGCCGAATGCGTCAGGCGCTTGCGCCGCTGGCTTCAGGACATGGCGGTGGTCCTGTGGCAGCTGGCGAAGCGACTGATAGCGCGTCGGCGCCCGAGGAGGGCTGATGCAAGTTCTTCGCCTAACCGTTCGCCCAGTCCTTCGCCAAGCCGTTCGCCAAGCCCATCGCTTGGTTCATCGACGCGGTGCGGCTGCAGTGGTACTGGCCTGCTCATGTGCTGCCTTGGCTACTGCCATGATCGCTCACTTCCAGGCGCCCGCGCACACGGCGCCAGTGCCGGATTTCATCGATATCAACCGCGCTGGAGCCTCCGAACTTTCCTTGCTGCCGGGTATCGGGCCGTCGCTCGCTCAGGCAATTGTGGCGGATCGCACTGCACATGGTCCATTTGCCACCATCGCCGATATTGACCGCGTCCGCGGAGTTGGTCCGGCAACGCTGACCCGGATCAGTGCCTTCATCTCCGCTCCCGCCTACCCTCCCCAGTGATGCCTTCTACCACGGATGCGTCGCCCGCTTGGTTTGGCGGGCTTGTCGCCGCGAGCGCCATTGACCCACTCGTCAGCAATGTCGAGGCGGGCGGGGCATCGTCGTGTCGTGGGGCGGCGGGCAGCAGCACTGTGTTTGTTGCAGCAGCATTGGCACGCCGCACGCAACGCACGCTGCTCTTGGTGACAGCTCACATTGATGAAGCGGACGAAGCGGTTTCGGAACTCAACGATCTCTTTGCTGCAGGTCTTGGTCCGGAGCCCGTGCTCCTTCCTGCACTGGAAAGTTCGCCAGGCGAGGGTGGATCCGCGCTGGATTTGCTAGCCGAACGCCTGACGGTGGTGCGTCGACTTATTGAGGGGAATACGCCAGGCATCATGGTGGCGCCGTTTCCATCACTCATGCAGTTGGTGCCCGATGCAGCACTCTTGCCGAAGCTATTGCGTGTTGCGCGCGCCGGGGAGCGTTGCTCTCCGCGTGAACTGGCGGAGTGGCTTGCACATGCTGGCTATGTGCGCACTGAAGCCATTGAGAATCCGTGCGAGTTTGCTGTGCGAGGTGGACTTATTGACGTCTTCCCGCCGGGCGGTGCGCTGCCAGTGCGGCTTGATTTCTTCGGTGATGAACTCGAGCGGATCTTTGAGATTGACCTTGTTACGCAGGCGAGCGATCGTCGCGTTCCCGAGGCACAGTTGGTTGGCGCCAACATTTCTTCGATACTTGAAGACGCAGGCAAAGTTTCAATTGCTGAACTACTCCCGCGTGGAACGGTATGCGTGATTGCAGAGTTGTCAGAGGTGCTTGAGCAAGGGCGCGGCTATTGGGAACGCATGAATGACGGGCAGGGCGTGCTTTCGCCCCAGGCGCTCTTCAAGTCGCTCGGCGCTCGCTGTCATGCCATGGTTGATATCAATGGTTTCAGTTCAACCAACGCATCGGACCGCGTGGTGGCCTTGCCGGCGATCACGCTTCCGGCATTTGATGACGAAGTTGCGCAGGCATTCGGTGAACTTGGGGAACTAGCAACGCGCGTGCCAACATCGCTGTGCTGTGACACGGAAGGCGAACTTGCGCGTGCTCGGGAATTGTTGGGTGAACACGCGCGCTCCGCCACGGTAAACACGCTGCGCCAGCATGTCCACCGCGGGTTCATTTGGGAGAGCGACAAGCCATTTGCAGTTGTTCCACAGCATGAGGTGCTGCATCGATTCGGTGTCCGCCGTCGTGTGCAGCGCGTTGGTGCGGCCACCACGCGTGATGCATTCATGCAGTTCAGCGCAGGCGATTATGTAGTGCACCGTGATCACGGCATCGCGCGCTTTCACGGTCTGCAGTTGATTGGCGGTGGCGAGGAGGAATTCCTAACGTTGGAATTCGATGCCGGCGCAAAGATTCATGTACCTGCGTCCAAGATTGACCTTGTTCAGAAGTACATCGGCTCTGGTGCTGCGCGACCCACGCTTTCCGCGATTGGTGGCAAGCGGTGGAAGGCGCAGAAGGAGCGCGTCCAAGAGGCAGTCCGCGATATGGCGGGCGAAATGCTTCGGATTCAAGCGGCGCGTGAAGCGAGTGCTGGGATTCGATTCCCGGAAGACACGCCTTGGATGCATGAGTTCGAATCGGACTTCGCTTGGACGGAAACCGAAGATCAGTTGACGGCAATCGCTGCAGTGAAGCGCGACATGCAGTCGCCGCGGCCGATGGATCGGCTGATTTGTGGTGATGTCGGCTTCGGCAAGACAGAGGTTGCCATTCGCGCAGCGTTCAAGGCCGTGGAAAGTGGGCGGCAGGTAGCAGTGCTTGTGCCAACCACGGTGCTTGCCGAGCAGCATGAGCGCACCTTCCGCGATCGGTTTCGAGCGTATCCGTTCCGGATTGAGAGCCTCTCGCGCTTCAAGACTGGTGTGGAGAGCAAGCTCATTCTGGCAGATCTTGCCGCAGGCAAAGTAGATGTGGTCATTGGCACGCACCGAATTCTCAGCAAGGATGTTGCGTTTGCAGATCTCGGATTGGTGATTGTCGATGAGGAACAGCGGTTCGGTGTTGAGCATAAGCAGCGGTTGCTAGCGTTTCGGTTGTCTGCTGATGTGTTGACGTTGAGCGCCACGCCAATTCCGCGTACGTTGCATATGAGTCTTCTGGGCATCCGCGATATCTCTAGCCTCACGACGGCACCACTTGATCGCCGCGCCATCGTGACGGAGGTGATTCCATGGAATCCGCGCCGAATTCAGCAGGCGATTCGCCGCGAATTGGCGCGTCAGGGTCAGGTGTTCTTTGTACACAACCGCGTCAATGACATAGAGAAAATGGCCGCCGAAGTGCAGGCCATGGTGCCCGATGCGCGGGTGTTGATCGGGCACGGTCAGATGACGCCCACCATGCTTGAGGAAGTCATGCTCAAGTTCATGCGCCATGAGGCAGACATCCTGGTGTCAACCACAATCATTGAAAGCGGCATTGATATTCCAATTGCAAACACCATGGTGATCCATGATGCGAACATCTTTGGTCTTGCTGAATTGCATCAGTTGCGTGGCCGCGTTGGACGATCCAAGCATCGTGCTTATTGCTACATGACGCTGCCGCAAGATCGTGTCATGACCGAAGACGCCATGAAGCGACTGAAGGCAATTGAGGATTACTCCATGCTTGGTGCAGGATTCCGGATTGCCATGCGCGATCTTGAGATCCGCGGTGCAGGCAATCTTCTGGGTGCGGAGCAGAGTGGTCACATTGCTACGGTTGGCTATGAGATGTACTGCCAACTCTTGGAGCAGGCGGTGGGCGAATTGCGTTCCGAGGATCGCGTGGTGCCGAGCGACACCATGCTTGATATTGGTATTGCTGCCAGCATTCCGCGGGGCTATGTTCCGAGCGACCTGCGACGTATGGAGGCGTACCGACGCATTGCCATGGCCAAGGATCCTGAGCATCTCGCAAAGGTGCGCACCGATCTTGAGAGTGCGTACGGTGCTCCTCCAGCTGCTGTGCAGACGCTCCTTGATCTTGCCGATGTGCGGCTTGCAGCCACCATCATGGGCGTTCGCAGCATCGCGCGTCGCGAACAGGATGTGGTCTTCCGCACCACTGATCCGGGCGCACTTGAAACACGGCTCGCTGGAATCCAAGGAACGGTCCGGGTTGTTGGTCAACCGGACGAGCAGGGTGTGGTTGATGTGTATCTGCGACCGGCCAAGGCATTCCTGATGCCGAAGCCGCTTCTGCAGGTCTTGCGGCGGCGGTTACTCGGCGAATGACCGTGTGCGACTCGGACGGGGCGCCCAAAAACGCCTCGACCGCGTGCAGGCGTGAAGCACGCGGTCGAGGACAGAATTCAACAACTACTTAAAGAGGCGCAGTCGGGCTCACAAGTGTGTCATCCATTGTGGGTAGATTGGTAGATTCGGCCCATTTAGGTCCATATAATCTTTACGATCAGTACGGAAAAACTTCCTATTCCCATAGATGTGTCACCCAGCCCGTCCATACTGATCGCAGTGAGGAGAGGCGTCATGCGGCGCCTCATGCATGGACGCACCGGGTGCACTGGTTTCGGACGAACCGAACACCAATCGCACCCTGAACCAAAGAAGGAGTTACACGATGGCGAATCTCAACAAAGTAATGCTGATTGGAAATCTAACGCGCGACCCAGAGCTCAAGCACACGCCCGGCGGTCAGCCAGTGTGCGAGATCGGGTTGGCCGTGAATCGCAAGTACCGCACCAAGGAAGGCGAAGATCGCGACGAGACCACCTTCGTGGATTGCGAAGCATGGGGCAAACAGGCTGAAGTACTCAAGCAATACATGAGTAAGGGCAAGCCACTGTTTGTCGAAGGTCGCCTGAAGTTAGATACCTGGGAAGACAAGGAAGGTGGCAAGCGCTCAAAGATGCGCGTTGTCATTGAGAACTTCCAGTTCCTCGGCACTGCTGGCGGCGCTGGTGGCGGCAGTGGTGGTAGCGGCGAGCGCTATGTCAGCGAGGAGGGCGGATCCTCCGGCCGTTCGGGTGGTCGTGGCGGCAATTCAGGCTCATCAGGCGGGGGCGGCACGTCGCACCAGCATGTGCCTGAAGAAGAAATTCCATTCTGATCCGTCTGCCTCCCTTGGGGGCAATAACGGCTATCGGAACCTATATGCCCGCCGCGGAAGCTCCTCATGGGGCTTTCCGCGGCGGCGTCTTTCTGCCATAATGCGCGGCTCGCCTCGCTTCCGACCAAGCGGTCGGTTGCCTTCCATAGGTTGGGCCCCGAGGCAGCCCTAACTTGACGCGGCACAGCCGCAAAAAGGACAGCGTCATGGCATCAAAGAAGATTGAGCTCCTGCTCAACCGCACCATCGAAAATCTGGGACTTGTTGGAGACGTCGTCAAGGTGAAGCCTGGCTTCGCCCGCAACTACTTGCTGACGCACGGATTCGCCGAGGCTCCTACCGCAGAAAAGATCGAGGCTCTCAAGGGTCGCCGCGCCCAGGCGCAGGCTGAACTCTCCAAGCTCCGTGCCGAGCGCGAGGCTCTCTTGGCTCGCATGGAAGGCGCCGCGATCAAGCTCATTCGCAGCGTGAACGACCAAGGCGTGCTTTACGGAGCCGTCACCCAGCGTGACATCTCCGACCAGTTGGTGGTCGACGGATTCATGGTTGACATGCGTGCCGTTCGCCTTCAGAACCCAATTCGCCGCATCGGTCAGTACAACTGCCTGATTCAGCTTGACCGCGACCTGCGCACGGAACTCACCATTGATGTTCTTCCGGACCGCACCCTCGAGATTCTCACCGCAGCGGCAGCCGCTGCCGAGGCTCCTGAGGAGGAGGCTGCTCCTGCCGGCGACGAGCCAGCAGCCGCGGCTGAGGAGCCAAAGAAGGGCAAGAAGTCCAAGAAGGACTGACGCCCGACGCTCGGCTCAAGCCCCTTTCCGTCTCGGGAGGGGTAGGAAGTGATTTCCGAGAGATCCGAGCAAATCTTGACCCCATGACCCCCATGACGCGCCACCCAACCCGGGTGGCGCGTTATCTTTGCTGCACCGATGCTGACCAAAGCGCCGATATTGAAGACACGTTCGGAGCGCGCACCGCATGGCGGCAGTGCGAGTTCCGGCCCGGCACCGCGTACGGTCGCGGCGGCTGGCATTTCAGATGTTCCGCCGACTTTAGCTCAGGACGAGCAAGGCGACCTCTCCATGACGACCGCAGTAATTTCAAAGCGCGAAACACTTCCGAGTACGCGCAGTTCTGTCACGCACAAGTTTGCCATCAACGGGCATGAGGGCTACCTCACGGTTGGTCTCTTTGCCGATGGTCGGCCCGGCGAGTTGTTCATCAAGATGAGTAAAGAGGGTTCAACACTCTCTGGTCTCATTCAAGGTTTCTGCCGTGCATTCAGTTTGGTACTGCAGCACGGTCTACCGGCTGCTGAGGCTGCGGAACGATTCCGCGGCATGCGCTTCGAGCCAATGGGTGCTACGAGTAACCCGGACATTCCGGAAGCTCTGAGCATCCTTGATTACGTGGCGCGTTACATCCTGCACCACTACGGCGAATAAATTCGTCGGACTGCATTCGACACATGAAACAAACAGGCCGCGCATCAAGTGATGCGCGGCCTGTTGAATTCACTGCGAATGACCGTCGAAGATCACTCTTCGGAGGTGGCAGGGGCGTCCTCGCGGAGCTTGACCTCATCGGCCGTGCGCTGTGCGGCTTCGACGTTCTGCATCTGCTCGTCGGTGAGTTCGTCGTTGCGGACGATCAGCGCACGAAGCATCTTTTCACTGAGACGGCAATCGCGCTCGATTTCCTTCACCTTGCGGGTATCCGCGGTGAAGCGTGACAGGAAATAAACGCCGCGCTTGTTGCCCTTCACGTCGTAGGCAAGCCGACGCTCATCCCACTTCACGAGGCTGCACAGGGTGGCATCACCCTTGGAGAGGCACTCCTTGATGTGGTCAATGGCTGCCGTCAGGTCAGCTGATGCTGCCTGCGGGAAGAGGAACATCGCCTCGTACTTTCCGTTTCGAATCTCTGTAGTTGTCATGTGGTTTCCTTAGTTGAGTGACTGTTGTTGCTATCAATGGCCGCGCCACGCGTGGCCTTGGTGTTGAAACGATTCATCGCCTCCTGGAGTCCTTTGGTCGCCCACACTTCAGCCGCTTGCGCGGCCTCCGTCATGGACGCGTCCGCCAGCGGTTGCTGGTCGGGCGAGAACTTCCCAAGCACGTAGTCAGACTGCGGGATACGCCCTGGCAGATCGATTCCGATCCGCAAGCGCGCCCAGTAGTTTGACCCCAGCTTGAGTCCGATGTCGGTGAGCCCATTGTGCCCGCCACTGGAGCCGTCCGGACGAAGCCGGATGGAGCCACAGGGGAGGGCGAGGTCATCGACGATCACCAGAAGATCCTTTGACGCCTCGAGCTTGAAGAACTGCAGCGCCTCCAGGACAGAGCGTCCCGAGAGGTTCATGAAAGTGGTCGGCTTCAGAAGAATGCACTTCTCTCCACCGATCTCCGCATCCGTCATCAGGCCGGCAAACTTGGACTTCGGTGCCGCGTCCGGCGCAAAGCGTCGGGCAAGGCGATCGATCACGCTGAAACCCACGTTGTGGCGGGTTCCTGCGTATTCGCTTCCGGGGTTTCCAAGTCCGACGATGAGCTTCATAGTTCGCTCTCTGCTGGCGTATCGGAGTGTTCATGCTGCCTGCAACACGGTGTCGCAGGCCTCTGCAAACTTCACATGCGCGATTACTTCTTCGCGTCGCCTTCTTCCTTCTTGGCGGTGAGGACTTCTGGCGTTCCGGTCTTGGATTCCACAGCAGCAGCTTCGCCAGCAGCAGCAGCCTCTTCCTTGACGATCTGAACGCGGATCACGGCAGTGTCCGCATCGGACACGGCAGTGATGCCAGCCGGCAGCTTGAGCTGGCCGACAGTGAGCGTCTCGCCCATCTGTGAGAGATCGATCTTGATCTCTTCCGGAATGTCGCGCACCTTGCACGACACTTCGATCTGTGGCATGTCGTGGATGATGATTGCGCCGGGCTTCTTTGCAGCATCAGGCGTACCAACAAACGACAGGTGCACCTTCACGGTGACGACTTCATCAAGATTGACGCGCGCCAAGTCAATGTGAATGACATTGTCGCCGAGGTAGCCGAACTGCAGGTCCTTCACAAGGACCGTGTCAGTTGCGCCGTCTTCAAACTTGAGCGCCAAGACGTGTGCGCCCTTCTTGAGGGCGTAGATGGTGGCGTGCTCGTTCAGGCTGATCGGCATCGGCGCGCTGCCGGCGACGAACAGGTTGGCAGGCAGTTCGCCTGCTGCGCGAAGGCGCTGAGCGAATCGCGAGCCGAGTTTGTCGCGCTTCTTTGCGACTAGTACCGGGGTCTCCTTGGACATGTTTGATGTCTCCTTTCGGGAATGGAGTGTGGTGTTGGTGTCAGTAAACAGTGATGTGCGCCCGAACGGCCGGGCGCATCTTCGAATCAGAAGTCTGTTAGCGCTTCACGCCAATTCCATCGCGGAACATGGCGCTGACGCTTTGATCATGGTGAATACGGTGCACAGCCTCGCCAAGCAGTCGCGCCACGGAGCGGACCACAAGTTTGTGCTCGATTGAACTCAGGCGTTCGCCGCCTGGAATGGTGTCGGTGATGGTGATGCGTTCAATGACCGGTGTGTTGAGCCGGGTAAAGGCCTGGCCAACTAGGACGGCATGCGTGCACGCACATTCGCATGCAGTGGCGCCTTCGTCCATGACTACGCGCGCGGCTTCGGCAACAGTGCCGGCGGTGGAGATCATGTCGTCAAACATCAGGACTCGTCGGCCCTTCACTTCGCCGATCAAATTCTTGACGCTGACCTTGGACCCGCTTTGGCGGCGCTTGTCAATGATGGCCATGTCGTAGCCGAGCAGGTTGGCGAACATGTTTGCCACCTTCACATTCCCAACGTCGGGGCTGACCACTACGCATTCGCCAAGCTGGTCACGCAGGGCAAGGTAATGCTCAGCAAGCACCGGGGCGGCAGTGAGATGGTCCACCGGAATGTCAAAGAATCCTTGGATCTGCGCGGCATGCAAATCGACGCACAGGACGCGGTCGCAGCCTGCCCCGGTGATCAGATTGGCTACAAGTTTGGCGGTGATCGGCACGCGCCCCTCGTCCTTGCGGTCTTGGCGGGCGTAGCCAAAGTATGGAATGACAGCCGTAATGCGCCGAGCGCTCGCGCGGCGCAGGCAATCGATGTAGACCAAGAGCTCCATCAAACTGTCGTTGACGGGAGCTGATGTGCTGGCGACCACATAGCAATCGCGACCGCGCACGTCTTCGGCAAGCTTGACGAGCAGTTCTCCGTCAGGGAACTGCACTGTCTCTGCTTGACCGAGTGGCAGTTCAATGTGATCACACATCTTCTGCGCAAGTTCGCGCCCACTGCGTGATGCAAAGATCTTCAGATGGTTGCGCTCGGCGGTGCTCATGCTCGTGCTCCGTTGGTGGTAGCGGAACGACTTTCAAGAATTCGACTGACTTCAGCAAGCTGCTCGAGCGTATTCACGCTGAGGACATCCTCCGCTGGCACAGCATCAACCACGCTCACGCGCTTGCCATCGCGGAGCAGCAACTCGAATACATCAGTGATGTAATACTCGCCGCTCGCGTTCTGGTTGGTGACTCTTGTGAGTGCGTCAAAGAGATCAACAGTGCGGAAGCAGTAGTAGGAGGGATTGATTTCGCAGATAGCTAGTTGCTCTGGCGAAGCATCCTTCTGCTCCACGATCCGTGCGAAATTACCGTTGGAATCCCGTTGAATCCGGCCATACCCCTGAGGATCAGCAATCACGGCGGTTGCAAGCGTGGCACTCG
>JBIKQN010000305.1:0-3072 GCA_044349615.1 Phycisphaerales bacterium | reverse complement strand
CTGTGGTGGAAAGGGAAACTGCTCATGACCACTGCCATCTGGGCAGGAAGACTTGAAGGCCAGGCAGACACGTTGTTCCGTGAGTTCAACGACAGCCTCCCCTTTGATCAACTGCTCATTCGCGAAGACATCGAAGGCAGCATCGCGTGGAGCAAGGCGCTCATTCGCGCCGGGGTTCTCACAGTCAGCGAGCAGCGCTCCATTGAACAAGCCCTCGGCGAGATTCTTAGCGCGTGGCGTGATGATCCAACCGTCCTCACCAAAGCAGAGGACGAAGACATCCATTCATGGGTGGAACGACAGCTCGTGATGCGCGTTGGCGACCTTGGCAAGAAGTTGCACACTGGACGAAGCCGTAACGATCAGGTTGCAACTGATCTTCGCCTGTGGACGGCGCGGCAACTCAAGCTGCGCCAAGCCGAGGTGAAGGCTGTCATCACCGCGCTCGTTGACTTGGCGGAACGTGAAAAAGACACTGCATTCCCGGGTTACACGCACCTGCAACACGCGCAGCCGATTCTGTTTGCGCATTGGTGCCTTGCGTATGTGGAAATGTTGCGACGTGATTCGGAACGGCTCGGCGACGCGCTCAAGCGCGTTCGCGTTTCGCCCCTCGGGTCCGGCGCACTCGCTGGCACCGCCTACCCAATAGACCGAGCCGTACTGGCCAAGGATCTTGGTTTCCGCAGCGCGAGCGCTAATTCGCTGGATGCTGTCAGTGATCGAGACTTCGTGGTGGAATCGCTCTCCACCTGCACACTCTGCGCGCTGCACCTGTCGCGTATGGCAGAAGACCTGATCTTCTATTCAACCAGCGAAGCAAAGTTGGTCGAACTCCCGGACGCATTTACGAGCGGCTCTAGCCTGATGCCGCAGAAGAAGAATCCAGACGCGTGTGAACTCATCCGTGGCAAGAGCGGCCGCGCGGTTGGCAACCTAGTCACCCTGCTGGTCACCCTCAAGGGTCTGCCGCTTGCCTACAACAAGGATCTACAAGAAGACAAGGAACCGCTCTTTGACAGCATGCGGCAACTCAGTCTGTGCCTGCGCATCCTTCCACCGATGCTCGCCGGAATGGTGATTGACCGTGACCGTGCTCTCATTGCCGCCGCCGAGGGCTACACCAACGCCACAGACTTGGCGGATTACTTGGTTCGCCTTGGTGTTCCATTTCGTGAAGCGCATCATCAAGTTGGTCGGCTTGTCCGGACTGCCATTGCGCAGGATCGAGCTCTTGAAGAGCTCTCGCTCGAAACGATTCGTGAGCAGGCACCACGTGCAAATCAGGATGTCTATACCCAGCTCACGGTTGGTTCTACCCTGGAAAAGCGCTCCGTTGAAGGCGGCACTTCGCTCAGCGCGGTCGAGGATGCCATCATGCGCGTGCGCCGTATGTTGCGTGAGCGCGCCATTCCAGATCAAATTGCTGGCGAAGTTGAGTTCCGCCAAGCACGCGCTGATGATCTTGATGCCATTTCGTGGCTCGTTGACCACTGGGCGGAGCATGGCGAGAACCTTCCGCGAAGCCGCGAAGACATCATGAAGGCCATCCTTGATTTCGGCGTTGCTGTCCTTGACGGCAAGGTTGTTGGCTGCGCGGCACTTTGGATCTACACACCGCAACTTGCGGAAATCCGCTCACTTGGCGTTCATCCGGATTCGCAAGGACGCGGCGTTGGCCAAGGCTTGGTTCGCTATTTCCTGCAACTTGCCGGACAACTGCATATTCCGAAAGTGTTCGTACTGACCCGTGCACCTGTCTTCTTTGAGAAGGCTGGCTTCCGACAAGTCAGCGTGAATAGTCTTCCTGAAAAAGTCCTGAAGGATTGCTCAGCGTGCCCCAAGCGTGAGCAGTGCGACGAGATTGCCCTTATTCACGATGTCGTCCCCAATGGAATGCCATCGCAATGAAGACAAGCGCAACCCATCCATTGCCTACCGACGCTTCGGCAGGTCCAGCCGGTGCTGCTCCCCTGCTGCCACTCGGCTTTACCGCCAGCACGGCGAGTGCAGCGATCAAGAAGCCCGGGCGCAATGACATGGGGTTGCTCCGCTGCCCGGAAGGTGCAACACTTGCGGCGCTCTACACCACGAATCAAGTCTGCGCCGCGCCAGTGCAATTGGATCGACGCCACTTGCGAGAAAGTCGTGGTCACTGCGGAGCAATCCTGATCAATTCCGGCTGCGCGAATGCGGCAACCGGAGACCGTGGCATGGCCAGCGCCGTTGAGATTGCCGACGCCGTGGCCCGAGCGTGTGACATTTCACCCGTTGCGGTGCAACACAATTCCACTGGTGTCATCGGCGTGCAATTGCCACTTGAACGCATGCTGCCGCAGATTGCGCCAATGGCCTCCCGTGCCCAACACGGAACCATCGAAGACTTTGCGCGAGCCATCATGACAACGGATACCTATCCAAAGTGGGCGTCTCGCACGGTGAATCATGAGGGACGATCCTGCACCGTTGTTGGTTGCGCCAAAGGTGCTGGCATGATCCACCCCAATATGGCCACCATGATCAGTGTCATGGCTACCGATGCAGCACTGACGCCAGCAGAAATTGACGGGCACCTCCGTGCTGCCGTTGAACGCAGCTTTCACCGCATTTCAATCGACGGGGACACGAGCACAAACGACTCCGTCTTCGCGCTCGCATCAGGCGTGGCGGGCTCCTTCCCTTCAGCAGCCATCGCTGAAGCATTCAAGGATGTCGCTCGTGACCTAGCGCTTCTGATTGTGCGCGACGGTGAGGGCTATGAACGCGGCATCCATGTGCAAGTGACGGGCGCTGCCAATGATGCTGACGCGCTCAGCGTCGCAAAGACCATTGCCTCAAGCCTTCTGGTTCGCTGCGCGGTCACCGGTGGCGACCCCAACTGGGGTCGAATCTTGGCGGCTGCTGGGCGGGCGGGTGTGCCACTCGATGTCAATGCACTCACCCTGACTGTGGGAGGGGTAGCACTCTTTGAGCATGGTGCACCGGCCGAAACTCCACTCGCCGCGCGCGAGGCTGCGTTCCGTAAGTCGATGGTCGAAGTGCGCTTAGATCTTGGTCAGGGATCCGCCACCG
>JBIKQN010000303.1:0-3077 GCA_044349615.1 Phycisphaerales bacterium | reverse complement strand
CACCTTCCCCTACCTTGAAGAGTTCTACTCTTCCGATGACGCCACCCGCGCACGACGCGACCATCTTGAGTCGCTCAGCACCATGCTCCCATGGATTGCCACTATCGACGCATTCCAGCACTGGGTCTATTTGAATCCCACCCACACCCGCAAGGATCGCGAGCAGTACTGGCTGCACCTCAATGAACGCTTCGGTTCGGCCATTGACTGGACTGGCCACCAGCAATCACTCGAAACCATGTGGCACCGGCAACTCCATATCTTTGGACTGCCTTTCTACTACATCGAGTACGGAATTGCCCAGCTTGGTGCTTTACAGATGTGGATGCAAGCCAAGCGAAATCCGAGCGACGCGCTTGGCAATTACAAGAAGGGTTTGGCACTTGGATCAAGCCAGCCACTTCCGACGTTGTTCAAGGCAGCAGGCCTGAACTTCTCGTTCAACCCAGAAACCATGGGTGAATTGATGGAAGAAGTAGGCCAAACAATCGCCGCCTCGCCGGCATAAGTACTCACAATCACTCTCTCTTCACTACCCGATAGATCAATGGCCTCCCCTATGAAGAATGTTCTCGTCCTCGGTGCTGGAAAAATCGGTCGCATGGTTGCCAATCTCCTGCAGAGCTGCGGTGACTATCAAGTTCTGGTGATGGACTCGCATGAGAAGTCCATTGCAGAAACACTGGTACTCGCACCTGGTGCCAAAGGTATGCATGGACGCTTTGACGACACTGCTGCCATTGACAAGGCGCTGGCTGGACAATGGGCTGTGGTGAGTTGCGCGCCATTCTTCTGCAATCCAATGATTGCCGAGCGTGCCAAGGCAGCGGGCGTTCATTACCTTGACCTCACCGAAGATGTTGCCGTCACCAAGAAAGTCATGGAGCTTGCCAAAGGCGCCAAGACCGCGTTCATTCCACAGTGTGGACTTGCCCCCGGCTTCATCACGATCGCTGCAACTCACGTGATCCAGGGCATGGGTGCCATGCACGAAGTCAAGATGCGCGTCGGTGCGCTTCCAGAGTTCCCATCCAACGCATTGAAATACAACCTGACGTGGTCCACCGATGGCCTCATCAACGAGTACATCCAGCCATGCGAAGCCGTCGTTGATGGCCAAGTCACGGTGGTGCCAGCCCTCGAGGGGCTTGAGCACATGATGATTGATGGCATCGAGTTCGAAGCATTCAATACGTCTGGCGGACTCGGGACCTTTGCATCAACACTCGAAGGAAAGGTGAAGCACCTGTCCTACAAGACCATGCGTTACCCCGGACACAACGCGATTCTCAAGCTCCTTTTGTGGGATCTTGGATTCCGCGAGCATCGCGAAGAGTTGAAAGCCGCCTTTGAGCGTGCCCTGCCCACGACGTCGCAAGACATCGTGGCTATCTTCGTCAGCGCCACTGGTGATATTGGTGGGCGCCACACCGAGCGCACCTATGCAAAGATTGTTCGTCACAAGGAGATCGGCGGCCACCATTGGACCGCCATCCAGATCACTACGGCTTGTGGCATCACCGCGGTCCTTGACCTTCTGCGCGATGGCAAGCTTCCGTCACACGGCTTTGTGCGCAACGAAGATGTAGCGTTCAGCGACTTCATCGCTAATCGCTTCGGCAAGCACTACGCATAAATTGTCAACAAGGTGCAGAGAGTAGACGCGGGCGTTAGCCCTTATCTTTGCCGCTCTTCTTCGGCTTTGGACCATCATCCCCACGGCGATCGCCGCGATCTTCGCCGCGACCTGGACCACCCGGACCCCCGCCGCCCATCATCGGGCCACCGTTCCTCGGTCCGCCATTCATCGGGCCACCCATGATCTCCACGCGGCGGATTTCTTCACGGCGCCCATCGCCGCGCGGACCGTCATCGCGTCCATTCCCCTTGCCGATCGCCACGCCAATCAAGAAGATCAGTACGCCAAGAGAGATAAACAGCCAAAGGCGAATTCGGCGGACGGTCTTCTCTAATTTCTTGATGCGCCCTTCGCAAGGGCAGCAGCATTCACTGGTGCAGCACGAGGCGGATGAAGAGCAAGCAGCGTTGGCGGTAGCAGCGGTGTCGGTCATAAAAGTGGCTCCTTATTGAAGTAGTTTGCCACAAGTGTCCCTGTCGGGACAGACCCAACGTCGCAATTCCCCGCCATCCGTCTGGTTCATGCACTGGTCGCGTTGCACTCAACCACACCGGACGGTAATAACCAACACCTCCGGCGCACAATGAACCCGCAGCGGGAACCAAGCACCCGCGCCAACACTCACAAACAGCGCACATCCATGGCGCTCATAGAGCCCTGCGCTCAAACGATGGGTAAACGACACATTTGCCCGCGGCTTCCCTTTCCAAGCCACTTGTCCACCATGCGTATGCCCACTCAGCGTCAGCGGCACATCACGGCGCGCTGCTGCATGAAAGGCCTTTGGGTTGTGCGCTAGCAACAGGTGCGGCGTGACCGGCAACTCCGCCACGCGCAGATCAAGCGTCCGTACAGTGCTCGCCCAGTCAACGCCTCCAACAAGAAGTGGATCACTGGGCTCCCCAACCGGAACCACCACACCATGCAACACCTGCAAACCACGCATGGAAGCCATCGAAGCAAGCATGTGCCCATCATCAAGATGGTCGTGATTGCCGAGTACTAAGAATCGACCCAGCGGAGCCTGCATTGCTCCCATTGCTGAAAGTAATTCTTCCGCGCCCGTCATGTGCAAGTCCAAATCCACAACATCGCCCGTACATGCCACAAGATCTGGCTTGAGTAGTTCCACGCGCTCCACTGCCTCAAGTGCAAGCGCAACCGGCATCAAATCACCAAGGTGAAAGTCCGTGAGGTGCGCAATACGCACCCCGTCATATCCCTTCGGCCAGTGCGGAATGTGCAACTCTATTGAACGCACCTCAATGGCCTGCGAACGATGGCGCCTACTCAAAATGCCAAAAGTGAGGCGATCTGCCGTCCGGGTGAGGAAGGCATGCCGAATCTTCGCACGCAGAAATCCATTGCTCCGCGCCATGCTTCCTCCTCAGAAGCGGACCGAAACGCCACCAAACAGTCCGCGCAGGCCAGCATCCAC
>JBIKQN010000304.1:0-3077 GCA_044349615.1 Phycisphaerales bacterium | reverse complement strand
CGTCGCCGACGCTAAAGTGCGTCACTTGCACCTCCTCCTCGCCCTCATCATCTGCATCGGCGGCGGCGCAGCCAGCGGCTTGGCGACCCCGCCCGGCGAGTGGTACGCCGCACTTGCAAAGCCCACATGGACGCCGCCCGGATGGCTGTTCGGCCCAGCATGGACCCTGCTCTACACACTCATGGCGGTGGCCGTATGGACCGTGTGGCGGCGCCGCCAGCAGACTTCCGTGCGCGTACCGCTCACGCTCTTCGCGGTGCAACTTGCCCTGAACTTTGCATGGACGCCACTCTTCTTTGGAATGCACCAACCCGGCCTCGCACTCGCTGAGATACTTGTCATGTTGGCGGCCATCGTTGCAACCACTGTGTCATTTGCACGCGTGAGCCCCGCTGCGGCGTGGATGATGGTGCCTTATGGCGCATGGGTGTGCTTTGCAACAGCACTGAACTGGGCGATCTGGAAGTTGAATTAACTTCTCCCCGCGCCCCATGCGACACCTCTTCCGCAAGGAAACAGATCAGCGAACTAGGTCAACCACGGGGAAACCAGAGCCCGAAGCAATAAATTAAATAAATTCAGTCGTTACAGACGGAATTACTTGCACAGACTAACCCTGAATCAGACTGTCCCCCATCAATCCTCCCGAGCCAGCGGCAAGGATGCCGACGGTTGCGGGAACACTGCATGCAACGAGGGACTCACATTTGGACATGGACAACCATAGCTCAAGCGTCGCAGACTCTGTCATCCGGCGCCCATGGCTACTTGGGCTTTGTACAGGGATAGGACTGTTCGCATTCGCCACCGCGGGCGTGATCCTCATGCATCGGTCAGCAGACCGCGCTCTTGAGTCATCCATGCGCGATTCTTTACGCAGTATTTCCCTGGCTGCCGCACGATCCATTGATCCGAACCTTCATGGCCAGATTGGTTATGTCATTGATCAGCAGTCGCCCGCTTATCAGCGAACCGCTGAGTCCATTGAGGGTCTAGCTCGTTCGCTTCCAAACATCCGATCGATCTACACATTCCGAGGACGGACCGACGGCAGCGCCGAGATTGTTGTCAATCCAACCAATGGCGCTGCGCTGGATCGTCCGCAGGAGGACGCGTTCGCTACCCCGCCCGGTACGCGTTACACGCATACAGACCCTGCGCTTCTTGAGGCCATTCGTTCCGGAGCCACCGTTCTATCTGCTGATATCTACACCGATGGACGTGGATCATTCGTCAGTGGCTACTCCCCAGTTCGCAATGCTGCCGACAAGATCGAGTGCTTCGTTGGCATTGATATGGATGCAGAAGCACTGATGCATCTTGAGGGGAGCGTTCATGTCGCGGCCGGTCTGGGGATTGCGTTTGCACTCGTTGGTAGCACTGGACTCGCATGTGCTGTGTGTTGTTGGCAAGGGCGAAGCGCACGGGCTGAACAGAACGCTCGCTTGGAACGCATCCAATTGCTGCGGACTGAATCATTGACTAAGGCTGCAAATCAAGCCAAGGATGACTTCATTGCCAACGTAAGCCACGAAATCCGAACACCATTGGCGGCCATCATTGGGTATGCCGAACTGCTGCGCGAGCAACGGTTCGCTACTGGAAACGCGCTTGTAGACGGTGCTGCCGATGCCATCGCCCGCAATGGTGCGCATCTCCTTGGTGTTGTGAATGACATTCTTGATGTCTCACAAGTTGAGGCTGGAGCGCTAGCCATTCATGTCACGCCGATGGATCTTTGCGTAACGGCTCACGAAGCTACCGAACTACTAGCCGTACGCGCCGCCGCCAAGCGGATCACGCTCACGGTGGAGTCCGCGCCCGGCCAGACGGTGCCCGTCAATGCAGATCCACTGCGCGTACGACAGATACTTCTCAACCTCATTGGTAACGCCATTAAGTTCACCGAAAGTGGTGGCGTCAAGGTCATCATCAGCCAGACAGGACCATGGGCCGTTGTAGAAGTGCATGACAGTGGTCCTGGCATGTCACCGGAACAACTCAACCGACTCTTCCAACGATTCTCCCGCGTTGACCGGGACACCACATCGCTCGGCACTGGCATTGGGCTTGAACTTTCACAGCGCCTTGCCCGTTTGATGCAAGGTGGCATTTCGGTGGAAAGCACACCAGGCGTGGGCGCCATCTTTCGCCTGTCGCTGATGAGTGCGCCCGCCGAAGTGAATCGCCCCGAGGTCATGAACTCATCCACCGACATCAGCACTCCGCCCTCGGATGATCTTGGGCCCCTGCCGCTTGCAGGCATCGATGTGCTGATGGCCGAAGATGGCATCGATAACGCCCGGCTGTGGCGCCATCACCTTGAGCAAGCTGGAGCCGAGGTGTGGCATGCATCCAATGGGCGTGAGGCCATTGGGCTCGTTCGGGCAGCCGCCATGGGTGTCCTTGAGCGCCCCTTTGACATCGTGCTGATGGACATGGAAATGCCTGTCATGGACGGCGTGGAAGCCACCAAGCAACTGCGGGCTGAGGGATTTCGGTTGCCAATTGTTGGCCTGACCGCTCACTCTGACGGGACAACTCGGGCCAATCTCTTGGCAGCTGGGTGCAATGACTGTGCCACAAAGCCAATCTCACGGATTGAGCTGGCACGAGTGATTTTGGCGCAAGTTCGACCAGTTTCCACCAAGAGACCCGTGCAATCAGCGGTATCAATCGTCTCCTAAATGGAAATCTTGCAGATACAGGCCATGGGCGACTCGGAGGCAGCACCCTGCCGGCATGAAATCCCAACAGAATTTCAAGTGAAATGGGAGTAAATGGCGTAACAATTCCTAGTGAAGGTTCGTCTTACTGCCATGCAGATCCCATCTGGGAATCTCCTTTGCTTGCTCGGTGCGCTCGCCCTTTCGAGCGCCTCGAGCATCGCCGTGGCTGCACCGCCAACGCCTGATCAGATTGCGTTCTTTGAGAAAAACGTACGCCCGGTGTTGGTGTCGCATTGCAATGGCTGCCACTCCAACGTTGCAACGAAGGTCAAGGGCGGTCTTCGACTTGATTCCCTTGCAGCCATGCTCACTGGTGGCGACACCGGTCCAGCAATCGTGCCTGGTGAC
>JBIKQN010000302.1:0-3087 GCA_044349615.1 Phycisphaerales bacterium | reverse complement strand
ATTGTCTGCCACGGGTACTTGATAAGCACGCCACGCAGGCAAGATGCCGGCAAGTCCACCAAGTGCCACCGCGCCACCAAGCACGATCACTGTGCTGCGTGGGTCAAGCGCGGGATCTATCACCAACCCAATAGATGCCTTGAGCCAGGCGCTTGCTGCAATTCCGCCCACGAGCGCGAGTGCGATTCCCGCAACCGCTCCAGCCATGGTGATGACGAGGCTTTCAGTAAGAACAAGGCCAAAGACCCGCCCCTGGCTTGCGCCCAGGACGCGCAAGACGGCAATTTGTCGCGTTCGTGCAGCCATGGAGTTGTAGAGGGCAAGCATGGTGCTGAGTGCACTTGAAATCAACACCACCACTGCCATGCCGATGAAGATGCCATCGACGTTGGAGACAATCTCAAAGAGCTTCTGAATCTGCTGTGCTGGCTGCGCAACCACGATGGCGGTATCACGCCGCAGGGTGTCAAACTGCTGCTGCATGGCAGCGCTTGCATCGCTGCCGGCACGCGTTGGAAGGCGAAGCAGAATGCCAGTGACCTTGCGATCGTCATCTTCAAGATCTGCAGCGGTTGTGAGTCCTTCAATCCCGGCGCGTTCACGTCGGTCTTGGGCATGAAGAATCCAACTTGATTGAAGATCAATGAAGAGGGCGCGATCATGCGCGCTCCCGGTTGGCTCCAGAATTCCTACCACCTTGAATGGATACTCCGCGTGGACATGTCCAGCGTGTTCGTCCGCCTCGCCGCCTTCGCGGCTTGCGCCTGAGCCGTGTGTCAGGAAGACCTCTTGTCCAAGACGGAGGCTTGAACCCTTGGCTGCCGCTGCGCCGAGCACAATTTCAAACGGTCGTTCGAAGAATCGTCCGCTCGTGAGCTTCCAGGGCTCGCCTGGTACTGGCTCAAATTTTCCGAAGAAGTCTGTGGAGGTTGCCATCGTGGGAAAGCCGCGATAGCTGTCGCCTTGCTGGGTAGGGATCGCCCATTGATATGGGAAAGCCCCTCGAATCGCCTGGTATTTCGCCCACGTGATTGGATTGGACGGCGCATTGGCATAGAAGATCCCGTTCAGAACCGCCACCAAAGGGCTTGGATCTGCGCTCACTAGCAAGTGAATGTTTCCGGATCCCCGGTCGAATGCTCCGCGCGCAGCACTGCGCATTCCAAGAAGCACAAGGAGAAGCGCCACGCTTATGGCCACCATGCCAACCGTGATCCATGTGGACAGTGGGCGCGCGCGCAGGCTGCGAATGACGATTTGTCCATCGGTCAGTGTTCGTGCACTCATCGCGAGTCTCCGGAAATCATTGCATCAATGGATTCAACGCGTGCAAAGCGTGCACGCATTGATGGATCATGACTAGTGCACAGCAGTGCGGCGCCCTCGGCGCGGCAGGCAGACTGAATAAGGTCCATGGCTGTTTCCGTATTTTCTGGGTCAAGGCTAGCGGTTGGTTCATCAGCCAGAACAAGCGCAGGGCGCGCGGCAAGTGCTCGCGCCACGGCCACGCGTTGTTGTTGTCCAACAGAGAGCCGGTCGACATCCGCATCAGCGTCAGTGTTAGCGATGCCAAGCGTGGAGAGCAGGGTGCGTGCGCGGCGCTCGTGTTCCGCTGCGGGCATGGAACTAAACATCAGCGCTGCTAAGACATTCTCGAGCGCTGTAAACCCATGCAGCAAATTAAATGTTTGGAAGATCATTCCAATACTGCGCCCGCGCGCTTCGTCCCGTGCTGCGCCGCGCAGTGCGTCCATCCGTGTGCCGGCCACTTCCACGGTTCCTGAGCTGAGGTCCCGCAACCCAGCCACAACTTGCAGCAGGGTGCTCTTGCCGCGCCCGGATCCCCCGACGAGCAGCACATGTTCGCCAGCAGCCACTTCAAAGTGTGGCACCTTCAGTGCCCATGTGGCGTCTGGGTATGAAAATCGAAGTTCATGGATAGTGAGGGCAGGTGCAGTCATTGAGGCTAGAAGTCTACGCCCAATACCAGTTGTAACGGTCCCTTGCATGTGCTGCATATCACAAATTCAAAGCATCAAGCCACATCTGCAAGCCCCAACGCGCCGCCATAGGAATGCATGAGTTTGCGGCGGAGCAGACGATGTTCGGGCGCACTGAGGTCGCCGTCTCGTTCGATCCAGTCCTTGGCATCACGCCGCGCAAGGCGCAGCAGTTCCATGTCATGCATGAGGTCGGCCACCTTGAATGGCGGAAGACCGCTCTGCCGACTGCCAAAGAGTTCGCCCGGCCCACGGATCGCTAGGTCAAGTTCAGCAATTTCAAATCCGTCGTCAGTCGTCCCAATGGCGTCAAGGCGCTTGCGAGCATCGTCGGTGATCGGTTCGCCGATGAAGACGCACAGACTCTTGCGCTCGCCGCGCCCAACTCGCCCGCGCAACTGGTGCAATTGCGCCAGACCAAATCGATCGGCATGTTCGATCACCATCAGCGATGCGTTGGCGACATCAACGCCAACTTCAATCACTACGGTAGCTACCAAGACATCCAGTTCGCCTCGGCGGAATGCGTCCATGGTTGCTTCGCGACTGTCACGCGCAAGTTGCCCGTGAACCACGCCCACGCGCAAGCCTGCAAACATTCCGGCTGCAAGTGCACGAGCGGTGCCTTCGGCGTCCTTCAGTCCGGTGGCACTCTCCTCAACGGCCGGAACCACCACATAGCACTGCTCGCCACCATCAATGCGGGTGCGCAGATACGCATAGACCTCGGATTCCTTGTCGCGTCCCACCACGCGTGTTGTGACGGGCTGTCGACCAGCCGGGCGCGTGCGGATGACGGAAACATCAAGATCACCAAAAACCGTCAGCGACAGGGTGCGCGGGATGGGCGTGGCAGTCATCACCAAGATGTGCGGAACCTCGCCCGTTGCGCGCGCGACCTTCGCACGCATGGCGGCGCGCTGTTCAACACCAAAGCGATGCTGCTCATCGATAACCGCCAAGGAAAGGTTGCGAAACACGGCGCCTTCTAGAAGAAGTGCATGCGTTCCGACTGCAATCTGACTCTCGCCGGACGCAATCCGTTCCAGCGCCGCGCGTCGCGCCGCCGCGCCGAGGCGTCCTGTTA
>JBIKQN010000301.1:0-3094 GCA_044349615.1 Phycisphaerales bacterium | reverse complement strand
TTCAGTGACGGGATTCTTGGCGCGGCAGGCAATGAGCTGTGGCTGAACGCCTGCTTCCATGAGGCGCTTGATGCCAAGCTGCGCAGCCTTGGACTTTTGCTCACCCAGGATGGATGGCTCCAAGATGTAAGTAAGCGCCACAAAACAGCAGTTTTCCGAGCCTTCTTCAAAGGCCAGTTCGCGCAGGGCTTCAATGTAGAAGCCGTTCTCATAGTCGCCTGCGGTGCCGCCCACCTCAACAAAGACCACGTCGCAGGGCTTGCCCGCGTTGCCAGTCATTGCAAGTTGGCGAAGGCGCATCTTGACGGCTCCAGTGACGTGCGGAATCATTTGCACATCACGACCGAGGTAGCCGCCGCGGCGTTCGCGCTCAAGGATTTCGGTGTAGATCTGACCAGCCGTGACGAAGTTCAGGCGCCCGAGATTCTGATTGAGGACTCGCTCATAGGTGCCCAAGTCCATGTCAGTCTCAAGGCCGTCTTCAAGCACGAAGACCTCGCCATGGCGATAGGGATTAAGGGTGCCGCTGTCGATATTCAGGTAACCCTCCATCTTGATGGGGGCGACGGTCAGACCCTTGTCTTTGAGGAGTTTGGCTAGGGAGCTTGAGAAGATGCCCTTGCCGAGCCCGCTCATCACCGTTCCAATGACAACCACATATTTGGTGCGCCCTGGCTGATAGCCGCGAGGCGTGGGGCTGAAGCCCTCGCTCGACTCATCGGAGGCACCAAATTGGGCAAGAAAACCGGCCGACGCTTGGTCGGGATTCGGTTCAAACTGACGAGACTGCGAGCCGTATCCGTCCATGAGGGGCATGGCATACGGTAGCACGGCGGTGGGGGCGGGTTCAATCGGTGCTTGTTGGCTGAAATGTGGTCATTTCTGGAGCGCGTCGGTGGAGCCGATGGGCTTTCAACGACGGCGGGTGGGTTCGTAGGTCTGCGCGGGCAGGGTGGGTGGCTGGCCGAAGTCGCCAGATTGGCAGATCTTTGGAACGCAACGGCGGGGACGCGGTAGGGTTATTCCTATGGATCACTCGATTAATCGCCGATTCCTGTTTGCTGCCATGGTCATGTCATTGCTCCCAGCGGCACCAGTCGCATGGGCAGGGTCTGTTGCCACGGCGGAAGAAGAGTGTGGTTGCTTGGCGCATCGGCTTGAGCGATATGAGCGGCATCGACCAACCGCTGGACCCGGCGATGGAAAGGGCGGTGCGTTTGATCCTGTCAATGGGCGCGATCATCGAAACTTTCCGCCAGATCCGCAGGTGCAGTTTCAACGCATGAAGTTGGCGCTCCGCTTTGAGGACATGACGAGCGGTCGATTCACCGGCACTGAGACGCTGACCGTGGCACCGATCGGCGTGCCAGTACGGGCGCTTCATCTTGATGCGGCGAATATCAAGGTGAGTTCGGTGACCATTGATGGAAGTGCTGCTGAATTTTCCAATGATGGCGAGACGCTCTCGATTCGATTTGCTCAGCCGTTGGTTCCGCCTGCGGACGGTGGACCCGCCGCTGCAAGCACGGTGGTGATTTCGTATTCGTGTGACCGGCCCATGGATGGCTTGACATTCAGTGTTCCAACTCCAGAGATTCCCGGCGTAGCACCAGCGCGCGGGGCGGAGGTGCATACGCAAGGACAGACGGAAACGAATCACTTCTGGTTTCCCATTCATGACTTTCCGAATGTGCGGATGGCAACCGAGGTAGTGCTTGACGTTCCGGCTGGATTTCAGGGAAGTTCAAACGGGGCTCTAGTGAAGCATGAGGTTCTTGGCGACCGCGAGATCTGGCACTGGAACCAAGAGAAACCGCATGTTCCTTACTTGGTTTCGGTGGTGATTGGTGACTTCGATCGTGTCAAGTTGCAGAGCCCACTGAGCGGTGTGCCGATGACCGTCTGGGCGCCCAAGGGACGCGGTGATGACGCACTGGCAACCTATGAACGCACCGATCGAATGATGGTGCTGTTTGAGCGAGTGTTTGGGCAGAAGTATCCGTGGGCCCGCTATGATCAGTTGGTGGTTCGCAACTTTGGTGCAGGTGGCATGGAGAACACCAGTGCTACCACCATGCAGCCATCGGCCGTGTTTGATGCAACTGCGCGCGCGGAGCAGGATCTTGATGGACTCATCAGCCATGAACTCTGCCATCAGTGGACTGGCGACTTGATCACCTGTCGTAGTTGGGAGCACATTTGGTTGAACGAGGGATGGGCGACCTACGGTAGCACGCTGTGGTTGGAAGAGCGCGATGGAGCGGATGGTTACTGGGATGGCGTGCTTGGTAGCGCGGGCGTTGCGCGGGGCGATGTGACGACAGCGCCGGAACCAATGTGCAGCCCGGTGTATACGAATGCGGGCGAGACGTTTAGTCGCCCTGCGAATCCGTATCCCAAGGGAGCTTCGATCCTGCACATGTTGCGTCGAATGCTTGGTGACAAGGTGTTTTATGCCGGCGTGCAAGCTTATTTTGCGCGTCATTCTCTTGGTAATACCGAGACCTATGACTTTCGGCGCGCCATGGAAGAGGCCAGCGGACTTGGCTTGGAATGGTTCTTCGATCAGTGGTGCTTCCGCCCGGGTTCGCCGCGGGTGAAGGCGACGTGCCTATACGACACAGCAAGCCGCGTGTTGACTGTCACTGCAGAGCAAACGCAACAGATAGACGCCCGTACGCCTGCGATGCGCATTTCGATTCCGGTCTGGGTAAAGACAGAGAAGGGCGAGGTGCTCGTACCGATGGTGATGACCGGTCGCACTGCAACGGTATCGCAGACGCTTGACGGTCCACCAGTAGCAGTATGGATGGATCCGTACTTGGAGGCGTTGAAGATCATGGAGGTGACACAGCCGGAAATGTGGACACTTGGATCGCTTCGCTCGGGGCCAACGCACGCTGCGAAGCGTCAGGCGCTCGCCGCGCTTTCGAAGGTGGAGACACCGGATGCGCGTATGGCGCTGCTGGAAACGGCGCGTAATGATTCCCTTCGGTATTCATTGCGGATTGATGCAGTGAATGCGCTGGCTGGGTACGGCAGCAAGGAATCGCAAGAGGCGGTCTTGGCCTTGGCGCGATCGCCGATTGCTGAT
>JBIKQN010000020.1:0-10210 GCA_044349615.1 Phycisphaerales bacterium | reverse complement strand
CGATACATCTTGTTCTGGTACTCGCCCTCATGCTCATTGGTCTTGGCATGGGTGGTTGTTCGCAGCAGATTGGTGTTGAGGGTCGGAGTGACCGCCTGTATGCCGAAGCGAAGGGTGCGCTCCTGAGCGAAGGATTCCGATCGGTGGGTCGATCGGGCGCGGTTGCCGGTGCGAAGGGTAGTGACCCTCGTGTTGGTCGCCTCCAGTTCTTGTACTACGGTGACACGCTCGCCCCGACGATTGTTGAAGTGCAGATTCAGCCGAGCGTTGCCGAGTTCGATTCGGCGCCTGCCACCGTTGCCGTAGCGCCGATTCCTGCGTCAGGCGTGTCAAGCAGTGACGGGAAGACAATTGTTCCGGCAGTTGCCCCCGCGCCAGTCCTATTGGGCGCTCACCTTGTCATTGTCAAGGCGTGGTCGAGCATCACCTTTGCGCCGGATCCATTCATTACTGATTTGGCCATGGGGGTGCTACGGCGCGCCTACTCGCTCTCCGGCAACGCGCCCTGAATGCCCCCGAGCGTGAGTACAGCTCAACTCAGCGCTTCGGATTGTCTGGTGGCTTCGCGATCAATCCGATGAGCGGTGACTCTGGGGTGGTTTGGATCTGCACCAAGACGATCGGTGTGGGATCAAAGTAACGGAACCATCCACCGGGGAACGGCCCTTCGCCACGCTCATCCCAAAATGAGGCGATGTCTAGGTCGAGGGTCTCGCCAGCAAGGAGCGCATCGACGTGGCGCACATACCGCTGGTTAATCCATAGATCGAAGTCTCTGTAGGAGGTTGCCGTGGGGTTGACCACCTTGATGGTGCCCTCGGTAACCGTTGGGATGACTTGGATATCCACCATTGTCGTCTGCTTCAACTGCTTCGGAAATGGACGAGTGGCCTTCTCCGGGTCATAGGGATATCGCTGGCAGGCGGCGGGGGCCACTCCGGCAAGGATCGCACAGGCGATGATGGTCATGCGGTGGCGATGCATCTGCTGCGTAGTATCCACAAAATCGGCGCGTGGCGTGTCGTGCTGGCCCGCATTGGGTGCAGCATCCGCGCCGCGCCGGGCACTATGGGCGTTGAACTCAATCCTTCCCGTATTCCGCCCCGCGAGCTCTCGCGTCCCGTTGAAGAAACGGCGCGGTTACTACGCATTGACCCGCGCATTCCCGCGGCAGTCCCAGGTTTCGACGCGCCATTCTTTCAGGCTGGACTGGCTGGCTATTCAGATGGTGCCATGCGATTGGTGGCTCGGATGCACGGCGCTCCCTTCTGCGTGACGGAGGCACTTCTTGATCGCACGCTGATCAACGGTGGGAAGGGGCGACGGAAGGAAGACCCGGATCTCATTGCAAGTGAGATTGGCATGGGCGAGATTGAAGACAACTGTGCGGCAGGGCATGGCGATCACCCGCTTGCAGGGCAGATCATGGGTAGCTGGCCAGACGAAATTGCGCGCGGCGCAGAAATTCTGGCAGCCATGGGCCATGAAGTCATCGATGTCAATCTTGCATGCCCGGTCAAGAAAATCAAGCGCAAGGCCCGCGGTGGACATTTCTTGGCGTTCCCGGAGGAAGCCATCGGCGTCTTGCGCGCGGTTCGTGATGCAGTCCCTGCACATACTCCATGCACGGTGAAACTTCGTCGATCCTTCGATGACACGCCGGAGATGGCGCACGCCTTTGAGAGAATCTTTGAAGCCTCTTACGAGATGGGCTATGTGTGGGCCACCGTGCATTGCCGCACTGTGCAGCAAAAGTATGCCGGACCAGGGCGCTGGGAGTTTCTTCGTGATTTGATGCAGCGTCGACCGGATCGCGTTGTGTTTGGTTCCGGAGACATTTGGACTGTGCGTGACATCTTTCGGATGATTGACATGTGCGGCGTGCACGGCGTGAGTGTGGCGCGAGGTTGCATCGGTAATCCATGGATATTTCGTCAGGCTCGGCAGATGATGGCCGGAGTGACACCGTTTGGGCCATCGATCGAGGAGCAGCGCGAAGTTCTGCTTGCGCATTATCGATTTAGTGAAGTGATTCATGGTGCGCGTCGGACGAGCAGACACATGCGTAAGTTTGGGATTAAGTTTGCACAGCATCATCCGCACCCGCATGCCGTGAAGCAGGACTTCATTCGCTGCGAGGATGCTGATGAGTGGGCGGCGGTGATTGAGCGCCACTATGGGGTCGAAGCAGTGGAGCGCGCTGCATCCGAAGGGTGGGTTCCTGCTGAAGTCACCGATGCATCTGCTGCGCTTGCAATGCAAGATGCGGATCTCGATTGTTCGCCAGCAGGGTGTGGTGGTGATGACACGGCAAGCAATCCCAGTACTGGTCCGTAGTAGCCGAAGAGATCAATCGATCCCGGCTCAACGGGTCGTTCTTGGTCTTGGCGATGTCCGACAGCCAGAAATTCGCTTGGTCCAACGCGTGCTCGTCCGTGTGCTGTACCGAATGCAAGACCAGCACCAAAGCCATCGCCAGCCCGTGGGATTCGTGCTGTCAATCGCTGCATGGCGAGTGAGCGAAGTTCAATGGCCCAAGCAACTCCGGCGTCCTCTCCAGTGATGTCATCGGTCACCGTGCGAGCGGCGGATGTGGGGAAGTCGGTTCCTGGAGCACCAACCGCTGCCCAGCCATTTCGAAGTGCTACGGACATTCCGAACGCATCACCAGCGATACCGGCAGGCGCAGTGATGATTCGTTTTTGCAGCCACGTTCTGCCCTTGAGCGTCAGGTGAACCACGGATCCGCACGAGATGTTTGATCCAACGGCGCGTGCAATGGGTGCCCCAACGAGGAGCTCGCAGCCCGCGAGCGCGACACTGGTACCGAACCAGCCGACCGCGCCCGCGGGTGCACGCAAGGATGACTCGATCTTCCATCCTTCGGCGCTGCGGTGTGCAAGGTGCACCACGCCTGCCCGTGGATAGGTTTCGCCAGCACCGGGTTCCCCGATTGCTATCCAGTCGCTGTCAACGGCAACCGCTGCACCGAATCGTCCGCTCATACGCGGAGCTGGGGGGCGAAGGCGTGTGATGAATGTCACCGCATGCACTGGAGGCGGTCCAACTTCAAAGATGTCGACGGCACCACTGTCGCGCTCTGGTGAATCGGCGCGTGGTGAGCCCACCACGATGATGCGCCCGTCCGTGGCGACCGCGGCACCGAACTCGGACGCAGGATCAGCGTCGGGGCAGGTGATCTCGTCAACAGACCACGATCCGTCGTGATCGTGTGCAACAAGATGCACCTGCCCCGAATCGCATCGGCGCTCGTGGCAGCCTGCGTGGGGCGAACCCACAACGCAGATGCCCTGTGCTGCCGCAAGCGCCAGTCCAAATCCCGCATTCCGCGCAGCTGCCGGATGTTCGACCATGACCGGGTCGAACGATGGCAGCCCGAATCCGGCGCGGATTCCGACGGCCGTGACCTGTGGCGGTCCGTCGCCGACATCCATGTCGCGCGCCGGGCCGATCCAAAGGCGGCCCTCGGTCACCGCCACCGCGGGGCCAAATGCGCCAGAGACCGGTCGTGCCGGAATCTCCGTGCGTATTGGACGCCAGCGTGGGGCGTCGTTGGCAGCCATGGCAGAAACCGTGCTAGCCGCGGGGGACGCGGTGGGTGCAACGGATCCGGCAATCGCTTCGAGCGTCATGGGCGCAGCAGGTGCGACGAGTGCATCAGGCGCTTTGGGCGCAGCAGATGCGGCAAGTGCCACGAGCAGAACAATGGCGGCGAAGCAGGCGGACAAGACTCCAGCGGGGATGTGTGAGAGGTTTCGCATGCGGTGCATCGTCGGGCCTGTGCGGAAAGGCACTAGCAGTGACCGCCTTTTTTCTTTGCAAATTATTTTTTGTCACTCGCAAGCAGCGGTTTCATAGGATGCGGTCGGCGTGGCTGCTAAAAACGCAGCAACGACGACTTCATCAAGGAGACCCCATGCACGCAGCCAGCGAGACCTATCGGGACGGGACAACGGAATTTGAAGGTTTCCTTGCCTATGAGGGAGCGCGCGACATGCGTCGGCCGGCGGTCATGGTGTTTCACCAATGGTCAGGATGCTCGGCGTTTGAAGTGGAAAAGACAGAGTGGCTTGCGGGTCTTGGCTATGCGGCGTTGGCGGTCGATATGTATGGAAAGGGCAAGCGCGGTACTGGCCCGGAGGAGAACAGTGCGCTGATGGCGCCGCTTGTGAGCGATCGGGGTCTGCTTCGACAGCGCATTGATGCAGCGGTGCGGCATATGAAGTCGCTTCCGATGGTTGATTCGGAGCGAATGGCCGCGATCGGTTTTTGCTTTGGTGGGTTGTGCGTCCTAGACCTTGCGCGCACGGGCGTGAGCGGTGTGCGCGGTAGCGTGAGCCTCCACGGTCTTCTTGGCTCGTTTGATGCAAAGACATTGCAGCGACCAGCACAGATGCAGACCAAGGTATTGGCTCTTCACGGCTGGAACGATCCGATGACTCGACCTGATTCAGTGGAAGCATTTGCGCGCGAAATGTCTGACCACGGTGCAGATTGGCAGTTACACGCGTTCGGTGGTTGCGGTCACGCCTTCACAAATCCCGGTGCGCAAGACGCGAAGGGTGGCATGCAGTACAACCCGCTTGCAGATGCGCGCAGCTTTGAGATGGTGAAGGATTTCTTAGCGGAAGTGTTTAGCCCGGCGTGGGCCACGAAGGTCACGAATTGTCCGGTACCAGCTTAAGTTTGTTTCAAGCGCGGTTTGACGCCGTCTAAAAAACCATCACCTGGCCGCACTCGCCGGAGAGGACAAAGCGGCGCTCAGCCGCTGTCCTCGTAAGGCGATTGCGGACCAGTAAGAAGGCCGGCTGTGAGCAAACGCCTCCCTGGCACGCACTCGCCGGAGAGGACAAAGCCGCGCTCAGCGGCTGTCCTCGTAAGGCGATTGCGGGCCAGTAAGAAGGCCGGCTGTGATCAAACGCCACCTGGCACGCACTCGCCGGAGAGGACAAAGCCGCGCTCAGCGGCTGTCCTCGTAAGGCGATTGCGAGCCAGTAAGAAGGCGCCTGCGCGCAACCCCACCCAATCGGACTCGCCGTACGCCCCCGGCGCGATCATGAAGAGCACTCCTCGGTGCCGCCTGAATCAGAATGCAAATTAGGGCTTGATGATCTGCGTGATGTTCGTTCCGTCTGCCTTGCGAAACAGCACCTCGAATTGCCCGCCCCGCGCGAGCGGCAGCGTTGTCTTGCCGTCCGGGCCAGCTGTTCCGCGTGCGACAAGCTCTCCCGCCCACATCACTTCAATGTTTGCGCCACCACCGCCAGGCACCGTGACTGGATGATCCACGGCATCCGTGTAGAAGCGCGTGATGTTCACCGCCGGTACATATTCGATCTCAAATGCCCAGACCAGCGGATACTTCGTGTTCGTCGGTCGCCAAACCGCCGCATACACCGCGTGTACCCAGTCGTCAGGATCAGTTTCAGTTTGGCAGCGCTCGCGGACCCAATCCACGCCGCGTGGATCGCTGCCCGAGTCGCCCACGTTGTACCACCGGTTCCACCAGACCTCCACCCAGTTGTGGTTCCCTTGCACCTTCTTCCAAGCTGGGCAGCCCACCATGCGCGCTGGAATTCCACAGGCGCGACACGCATCAATGACCAAGATGCTCAGGCCGGTGCAACTTGCATAGTTGAGTTCCATGCTCTCATAGGGTGACTGGTCAGGCTTCTTGCGTTTGGTGGCATGGAAGTGCACATTGAGCGCATCCGGAAGGTGATCGTTGATCCACTTCACAGCGTCCACCGGATCCTTGAACTTCCATGCTTCCTTGGTGAAGCGGTCGAAGAAATCTTGGCGCCAGTCGTCGCGTCGCTCATTCACATTCGCGTATGGAAGTACATACTGCCGGAAGATGGACTCAGGAATCTCTTTGCCCCACGGAGCTTCGCGGCGCGCGCGCTCCGCGAGGCGGACGTTCTTCACGAGGAATTCGGCCGTGAGGGCTTTCAAATCGATCTCTGGCATCGTGGCAATGAGCCACTCCATATCAGCGCGGTATTCCGGCTCAATGGTTTCTATGGCGCGCTTGAGTTCAGCGGCATGGTCGCCAGCTCGTTCGAGCGAGCGAGCAAGGTCAGGTTGCGACTCGGCAGGTTGAGTGGAAGCCGCAGGCTGCGCCTGAAGCGCCAGAACAAGCAAAGCGATGATCATGCCGAAATCCTCTAGAAATTGGGGACAGGGGTGGACGGCACCTATCTAGAAATTAGGGACAGGGGTGGACGGCACCTATTTACCAGCTGCGTTTGCCGCGGCGGCCTTGTTTGTATTTGGAGCGATCGCGGCCCTTTCGGCCTCGTTCGCCTTGGCCCGGTGCGAAGCCGCCACCGTCGCGCGGAGCAGAACCAGGCTTCTGTTGGCGAATGTTGGTCAGGTCGCGCGGACTGAGGTTGTCCAAGTCCTTTCGTGGCGAAAGTTTGGTGACAGTCAGATCCATCTTGCGTGCTGCAAGATCAATCATTGCAATCGTCACCTGTACACGGTCGCCAAGACCAATCGACATTCCACTGCGTGGAGCCACCAAGCGGCCAGTGAGCTCATTCAAGATCCAATGATCCGCACGGGTCATGCCAGCAGGTAATTCGCTGACGCGCGCTGCGCCCTCAGCTAGTACTTCTTCAAGACTCAAGAAGACCAACGACGTTCCGCTCAGACCCGTGACAAGTGCATCGAATGTATCTGCAAGACGATGCTCCTTCAGGTAACTCAGCACAAGGAATGTACGCAGGTCGCGCTCGGCCTCTTCCGCGTTGCGCTCAGTCTCGCTGCAGTGCATGCCGATGCGGACAAGCGTGCTCTCGTCAATAACGCGGTCGTCAGCCTCAAGGCGATGTCCGAGGTCGCGGCGCTTCTTGCCACCAGTCTTTGTGCCATTCTCGGTGGCATCAAGGTATGCAGCAAGCGCGCGATGCACAGTGAGATCGGGATAGCGGCGAATAGGACTCGTAAAGTGTGCGTAGTGCTCACTTGCAAGTGCGTAATGGCCCACGAGCGCTGGCGAATAGGTTGCCTTCGAGAGTGTGCGCAGCACTGCAAAGTGGATGGCACGCGCCGCCTCGCCGTCGGCGGTTGCTTGCAATAGTGCCTGCAAATCTCGGCGTGTTGGCTCTTCCGGCAGACGGAACTTAGCAATGCGCGCAAAGGTGCGAAGCGTTTCCATGTCGCCAAATGTTGGCTCTGGATGGATCCGGCGCAGGAGTGGCAGCCCCAGATCGCTGAATGTTCGCGCGAGTGCCTCATTGGCTTCCACCATGAACATCTCGATCAGCGTGTGCGTGAAACTGGTGTCTTCCCGCTCCACGCCAGTCACATGCCCAGCGTCATCAAACAGCAGGTCGACATCGGGCAGATTGAGTGCGATCATTCCATCAGCACGGCGACGCTCGCGCAGTATGTTTGCAAGTCGATTGGCGAGACGGAGTGCATCGGTCACTTCCATGTCGCACTCAGTCTCTGTCTTTGCGTGTTCGCGCGCCTTGGTAAGGTCGCCATCAATGATGGCTTGCGCCTCAATGTAGGTGAGTCGCTTGCGGCTACAGATCACTGTGCTAGACAGTCGGTGCGAAACAGGCTTGCCGTGCGAGTCAAAGGTGATGAATACGCTCTTGCAGAAGCGATTCACGCCTTCTTGCAAACTGCAGATGCCGTTTGACAGGCTTTCTGGAAGCATGGGAATGACAAGGCGCGGCAGATAGACACTGTTACCGCGTTCGCGCGCACCTTCGTCAAGTGTGCTGCCGGGCTTTACCCAGTGCGCAACGTCGGCGATATGCACGCCCAGTTCCCAGTCGCCACGGACGGCGTCGTGCTGAATGCTGATGGCGTCATCAAAGTCGCGCGCATCTGGTGGGTCGATCGTAAAGACCAACTTCTGGGTGAGATCTTCGCGATCTTCCCATGGTCCAGTTGATTCACGATCAAAGCGTCGGGTTGCGTCGCGGGCCTCGTCGAGCGCTTCTTCTAGGAACTCAGTCTTCAATTGGAAGACATCAATGACCGCGCGTGTTTCAACATCAGGGCGCCCAGCCTCGCCAAGCACTTCGGTGATCACACCTTCTGCATAGTCAAGATCAGTGGGGTAGCGAATGATCTCAAAGACCACCTTGTCGCCAGCCTTTGCACCCTTGGCACCTGCGTCACGAACGACCACTGGGTCACGCAGCGACCGTCCGTCAGGGACAACCAGCCACTCACGACCAGACTTGGTCAGCGTTCCTGCAAAGCGCTGCTGTCCACGTTCTAAGACTTCGATAATCCGTCCGGTTGGTCCTTCTTGCGCACCGCTACCGCCGCGCGTCATCGGGTGCCCGCCGCCCTTGCGCAAGACCTTTGCGCGCACTCGATCCCCGTTCAGTGCATCCTTTGTTTGACCGACGGGAACAAAGAGATCACCCTCACGGGTGGGATGATCCGGCACCACGAATCCGAACCCGCGCGGGTTGAGCTTGAGTTTGCCTTCGACCTCGTCTTTGTAGCGCGGAAGCCGGAGCTTGCCGTCAGGCCCCACTTCAAGGCGGCCTTCCGTGGTCAGCCGCTCGACGGCCTCTGCAAACGCCTCAGCATCATCAGTGCTGACACGCATCTGCTTCCTCACCTCGTCGATATCGACGGGGCGATAGTTGTCATAGGCCAGATGGTCTTCAATGCGCTGGATGAATCGGAGTGGCACGAAGCAAGGTTACTTGCGCGGTCTATCGCAGACCACGCCGAGTAGAGCTGCCACCGAACTTTGCTCCCGATTTCCCATGATTCTTACCGGGGGGGCCAAATTTGTTGCGCTGGCGCTGGATGGCGTCGCGAACATTTCCTGCACCTCGCCCTTCACGGGCTGGATGCGTTGCGTTGACCTTGCCTCCATCGGTAGGCGCAGATGGCTCTGGAGCCTTCGGAGCCTCGGCCGCGGGCTTGGCGGCTCCGGTGCCGCTTGTCGAGGATTCGGTCTTCCCGGCCTCGCCCTTCGAAGCATCGGTAGCGGTTCCAGCGGTCGCCGGAGCAGGGGTCTTTGCGGTCTTTGGGTCGGTCGCACTCCCAGCTGCAACTGTTGTTTCAACTGCAGCCGCTCCAGCCTTGGCTGCAGTTTCCCCGGCTGGCTCAGCGGCTCGCGCGCCAGTAAAGATGGCCGCTCCCATGCCGATCTTGCGGACAGCAGTCATCTTGGCGCATTTGGGGCACTTGCGCTCAGCTTCAGCCTTGATTGACTGAAAGAGTTCCCAAGCGTGACCGCATTTCGAGCATTCGTATTCGTAGGTTGGCATGGTGTTCCTTCGGTCCGATCAGGGTGCAACCGCCACCTTTGCGGCGCGCAGCACGGTTTCACCAAGACGATAGCCCGGCTGCAGCGTCATGCTGACATGGCCGCTCGCGATTCCTTCGGCGGCGTGCTGCATGATCGCCTCTGCATGGTGGGGGTCAAAGGCATCGCCGGTCTTTGGCTGGATGAGTTCCACGCCGGACCGCTCCAAGGCCTTGATCAATTCAGATCGAACCATGTGCATGCCATCAATGGCTGCAGCCACGGTCATGCGCGCTGGGTCTTGGGCAAGCGCAAGATCAAAATGATCAAGCACGGGGATCACCTGGCGCACCACCATACCCATAGCATTCTGTCGCATCCGTGGCTCTTGCTCTGAGGTGCGGCGCTGCAGGTTCTGGAAATCAGCAACTGCTCGCAATGTGTCGCTCTTTGCCTGCGCGAGTTCGGCATTCATGATGCGAATGGCAGTTTGCATCTCTTCGCGCTCCGGCGCGCAATCATCCACAAAGGGCTGTGCCTCCGATTCGGCGTGATGATGTTGGCGTGTTTCATCGGCGCTGCCGTCTGGCTGGCGGTGATGTCCATGTGGGCGTTGGTGCGATTGGTCGGTCATGGTGTGTTCCTTGCGTCGTGGCGCTGGTTTATGTCCCGAACGAGTCTTTCACTTTGCCCCAAAATCCCGGGCTCTTTGCAGCCGGATCTTCCTTCTTGGATGCTTTGCCGAAGCCACTCTTGCTGCTGGCCTTGCCGGACGAATCCTTGCTGCCCGCATGCTTGCGCGCGGAATCCTTTGACGGCGGCGGGGCGGGGCGCTCAGCGTCTCGGAGTGCCATGATGAGTTCGCGTTGCTTGTTGCTCAATCGGCGTGGCACCACAACATGAACGACAACGACAAGATCGCCGCGCTGCCCCGTGCGCAGGTCAGGCACGCCT
>JBIKQN010000300.1:0-3124 GCA_044349615.1 Phycisphaerales bacterium | reverse complement strand
CTGTTGGAAGGAAGCGATCGTCATGGCTATGCAGCGGTTGGCGTCATCAATGCCCCGGGCAGCACCTTCGCCTACTCCGGCGGCGGATTCATGGTTCTCCAGCATCTGATTGAGAGTTTGGGGGGTGCACCCGTCCATACGCTCATGGCTGATTTCCTCAGACAACTTGGAATGGACGAATGCTCATTCCGCGAGGACGCGCTTGTTGAGAGCGAGTGCGCGGCGGGTTACATGGATTCAGGTGCTGCGGTCGAAGGCATGCGCAAGATCTTCCCGGCACTTGCTGCGGGGGCTGTGGCCCATGCGTCCGATGTGGCGCGATTCCTTGGTGCACTTACCAAGGCATACCGAAACATCGATGGCTTCGGACCGATCTCTCATGAAACTGCGGTGCAGATGCTGTATGGAACGGACAAGGGCTGCAAGGATTTCATGGGTTGCATGATGGGTCTTGGTGTGTTCGTTGCTGAAGCAGGTCCAAATCGTTTGTGCATTCACCAAGGTGCTAATGACGGATTTCGCGGACTCTTTGTGCACTGTTATGCCGGACCGGATGCCGGACATGGATTGGTAGTGCTCTGCAATGGCGAACAGGCTGGTGTCCGCTTTGTTGCGGAAGTTGCACAGGTTGTCCTCCGTCACTTTGGCCTCCGCGGCATAAGTGTTGATCGATTCCAAACAGATTTTTCATTCGATGGAATTGCGCAAGAGCAGCGAGTGAATGCTGGTTACCGAGAGCTGATCTTTGCGGCCTTCGATGAAGATATGCCGGAAGAAATTGTGGCTCATGGACTTCCTGATCCCCTCGCTTCATTCAATCATGCAGTGGGCTCGCGTGTCATAGCAGTATCAAACCAACGCTTTGCCCGGGCAAAAAATCTGCTTTCGCCAAATTTACCAACCTTTGATCCGTCTCTATTTGGAAGGCATGGAAAGATCATGGACAGTTGGGAGACTGTTCGGCACAATCCAGAACTATTTGATTGGATGATCTTTGAGATGGACTCTGCAGTGGCAATTGATTGCGTTGCGGTTTCCACGCAATTTCATCTTGGGAATCATGCGGAAGCAATTGAAATTGACGGTTGGGACGCTGATCGTTGCGAGTGGCGGACGATCGTGCCGCAACTGCAACTCTCCGGACATGCTGCTCATGTAGCCGAGTCCGTCACGGGTGAGGCAGTGTTTCGGCGAATCCGAGTGCGCATGTATCCAGACGGAGGTGTTTCCCGTCTTGCTCTCTACGGCAAGGACCTTCCAGCTGCGTTGAGGGCGCGCCTTCTTGTATCACCACTTCAGGCTTGGTCTCCCTTTGATCCACAGACGCGTAAGCCAATGACGCCCAAGTACAGGGCGACGAGCGGGGAGATAGCAGCCAACATCGCTCGGGTAGGCAGGCGGTTGGCTGACCATGCAAGCGCTGCGTTTGGTGGGCAAGTGGTGTCTGCCTCCAATGAGCACTATTCGCCAGCGACCCAGGTGATCTCGCCCTATCCGCCAATCAGTATGGTGGACGGTCTTGAGTCCGCGCGCAGTCGTGATCGTGAGCACTCGGAGAATGTGGTGATCCGGTTGGGTCAGCTCAAAAAAGTCGGCCGAATCGAACTGGATTTCACTTATTTCGTCAACAACAACCCGCGCGAGGTGGCCATTGACGGTCTGTGCGACAACCAGTGGGTGCCCTTAGTCAGTCGGACCAAGGTCAAGGCGTTTGCTGGCAATGCGATCGCTTTCCCCGTGGATGCCGTTGGTCCATGTCAGCAGATTCGGGTGACGGTGTTTCCTGACGGGGGCATCAATCGAGTGCGGGTCTTCGAAGCGGACTGAATGACGAACGGCATATGGGTGCTACGATCATGCTCATGCGTGACTTCGCACTTATCCATGTGAATGGCGTGCGCCGCGAGATCCGGGGTCGTGAGACCTTGATGATGCTCGCCGAGTGGCTTCGCAAGGAAGCCGGGCTTTCTGGAACCAAGATTGTGTGTGCGGAAGGTGACTGCGGCGCTTGTACGGTGTTGCGTGCGTTTCCGCGGCCCGGTGCAGATGTTGTCGTAGGCGCACCGCTTCAGTTCGAAGCGATGAATTCCTGCATCGCAACCGTGGCGCAGATGGATGGCGCGCACATTGTTACGGTGGAAGGCATGCAATGCGGCAGCGATCTATCCCCTGCGCAGGAAGCCATGCGCGCATGTCATGGTTCACAGTGTGGCTATTGCACGCCAGGATTCGTGATGGCCATCAGCGGCATGCTGGAGAAGCATGCACATGCCGATGAGCGCACCGCCACGAACTACCTGACCGGCAACCTGTGTCGCTGCACCGGCTACGCACCAATCGTGCAGGCTGCGCTCACAGTGCGTGCCACCGAGCAACATTCCGTAGGTGGTCGTTATTCGAATTCGATAGCGGTGGCTGAATCCGCCACGATCACGAAGCAGTCGATGCGCACACACCATGACGGTGTGGAAGTGTTCGCGCCGGTCACGCTGCGTGAGGCGGTCACTTTCGCTGCGCTCCACCCGGGTTTTCGGGTGATCGGTGCGGCAACGGATCTTGGCGTCCAGGTGAATAAAGGGAAGCCTTTGCCAACGGCGCTTCTGAGTTTGCATCTTGTTCCGGAACTCTATGAAACGAAAGTCACACGTGCTGGCGTTTCCTTTGGCGCGCGTGTTCCGCTCGCTGATGTTCGGCGCGTAAGCGAGGATGTGGCGCCCGAGTTTGCCCGGTTCCTCAATCTCTTTGCATCACCGCAGATCAAGAATGTCGCAACACTGGTTGGAAACATTGCCAATGCATCACCGATCGGGGACACGCTGCCGTTCCTTCTCATTGCGGGCGGTACGGTTCGGGTAGCTGGGCGGCCGGGTGGCAAGGGTCCTGTTCGCAAGCGTTCCATTCGAATGACGGAGCTGTACGTCGGATACAAGAAGCTTGCACTTGAGCCGGGCGAGATCATCACTCATGTGTCGTTTGATCGGACGCCTTCGCGCGAGCTACTACGACTCTGCAAAGTTTCACAGCGCAAGGATCTTGATATCAGTGCAGTAAGCGGTGCATTCGCGGTGACGCTCAGTGGTGGGCGTCGCGGGAAGGTTGCGCCAAGTGTTGTCTCTGCGCGGAT
>JBIKQN010000299.1:0-3128 GCA_044349615.1 Phycisphaerales bacterium | reverse complement strand
GCATGAGTTTCCATACATGTTGCACGAAGTGTCGTGCACGACTGTGCTTGGCTTTCGGGGTAATGCGGGTGGGGTCTCGCCGTTCGTCGGCTATGGTCTGCATTCGAGCCAGGAATTCTGGACGTCTTTGGAGTATTGGCAGGACGCTTGCGCGCGGTAGTTGCAGGAGGGATGCTCCTGCTTCTCCTGCAGACACGTCAGCGCTTCGGGCGTCGAGGGTCATCAGTGCCACTTCGCCGAAGTGACCGCCGCGGTCAAACACAATCGGCTCTCCGGATGGAAGAGTTAGTTGGCAACTCCCGCTGATCACCACGAACATTGAATCGGAACTTTCGCCACGCCGGATCACCAATGCGCCTGGTGTGTAGGTCTTTACCGAAGCAGCGCGCGCAAGTTCACTTCGCTCATTATCAGTGATGGTGCGATCATCAAACAGCGGGCAGGCACGGAGTGCATCTGTTGCATGCTCAATTCGGTTGCGCGTGGTGGCGAGACGCTTCTGTTCAACTTCGCTATCTGCCATCCGAATGGTCCGGATCGGGAAGGGAATCTCAATACCAGCGTCTGCCAACGCGTACCACATTTGGGTTCGGACACGGTCAAGCGTGTCATCGCGAACCTTGTATCCATTCACCCAGAATCGCAGGTCGTAATGCACTGCAGAGTCTCCAAAGTCAACCAGCCAAATCTTGGGGGCAGGGGTTCGCAAGACGTTTGCATCGCTAGAGAGGACCTGAAGTGCAATGTCTTTGAAGACCGCGGGCGGTACTTCATAGGAAACGCCAATCTTGATTGACTGCCGAAGATGAGAGTTCGGCTGATCAAGGTTCATGAAGTCCTTGGAAAGGACTGCACTGTTTGGTATCACCAACATTTCTCCGTCGAGCGTGATGATTCGCGTGGTTGCCAAGGTGCTGTCAAACACGGTTCCAACCACGCCGCCTCGCCCAAGTTGGACCATGTCGCCCTTCTTGAAGACTCGGGATGACTGCAGTCCGTAGCCGGCAAAGACGTTTCCGAGTGTGGACTGCATCGCAAGTCCCACAATAAACACGGATGCACCACCAACAGAAAGTATGGCGGTGCGAATCGGCAGGGTGGTAGCAAAGTGCACTTGGTAGATCGACACAACAGCCATCAGCATCATGCCAATCCAAAGGCCAGTCCGTTGGAATCGGAGCAGTGGTTCGCGACCATAGGCGCGGCGCCAGCCATCAAGTCCTCGCACCAACAGGCCAGCTACTACAGACGTTGCAGCGATTTCTGCAAGAGTCCGAATGACTGGGATTTCCACAGTGATATGGGCAATGCCATCCGGAGCAAGCACGGTAAGCGGGATGGCAAAGTCAAACTCAAACCAGGCCAAGAATCCCAAGACCGCAGTCAAGGCCATGGACATGCCAAGTCCAGTCAGTTCGCCGCCCGATGCGCGGATCAGACGAATGCTGACCAACGCCAAGTATGGGAACCCGACCATTGCAATAATGTCAGTGATTGTTGTGTCGTCGGTGAGAGAGGAAGTATCCATTGGTAATGCTGTCAAGCCAAAGGTCAGCGCAGGACTCCATGCGGGATTGCTTAGGAGTCACTCGATCACTAGGTCCCCCAATGTACGCCAGACCGCATCTGCCCCGTACTTGGCTTGGTTACCAAGGAGTTTGGCAAGGACTGTCCGTTAGGCAATGATGCCTGAGTGCACGTTCCCCTTGACGTCCGTCAGCCGGAAATCGCGCCCGGCCCATCGGTAGGTCAGTTTCTCATGATCCATTCCCATGAGTGACAGGAGTGTGGCATGCCAGTCATGGATATCCATCTTCCCGTCGACTGCCTCAATGCCGTGCTCATCAGTGGCGCCGTAACTGGTTCCCCCCTTAACGCCGCCTCCAGCAGCCCACATGGTGAAGCCCTTGCTGTTGTGGTCCCGCCCGTCTGCATTCTGGGCGTAGGGGGTACGACCAAATTCGCCACCCCACACAACCAGTGTGTCGTCAAGCATCTTGCGCTGCTTCAGATCAGCAAGGAGAGCAGCAATGGGGCGGTCAATCTGCGCGGCCTGCTTCTCTAGATCAGCCTTCAGGTTGCGGTGCGTGTCCCAGCCGCCGTGATTCACCTCAATGAAGCGAACGCCCTTTTCTGCAAAGCGGCGCGCAAGTAGGCACTGTCGAGCAAAGTCATCGTTGCCGTTTCCGGGTCCAATGCCGTACATCTCAAGTGTCTTGGCTTTCTCATCAGAAATGTCCATGAGGTCTGGCATTTCAGCCTGCATGCGGAACGCCAATTCGTAGCTCTCGATGACGCCTTCGATCTGGTCGTCCGATTGATCACGCTTGAGGCGCTCCTTGTTGAGGCGCTGCACCAAGTCAAGTTGTTCGCGCTGCGCCGCATTTGTAAGCGAGCTGTTCCGGAGGTTGGGCATGCCGCCATCCCCGCCGTTGCGGCGCGCGGTGCGTTCCATTCCCACGCGTGTGCCTTGATAGACCGCAGGCAGGAATCCGGATCCGTAGTTCTGCGCACCACCATTTCCTGAAGGTGGGTTGAGCGTGATGAACCCAGGAAGATTCTGGTTGACCGTGCCCAGGCCATACAGAGTCCATGCTCCAAAGGACGGCCTGACAAATTGAAAGCTTCCGGTGTGCATCAGGATGGATGCCTGGGCATGAGCGGGGACAGCAGTATTCATGCCGCGCAACAGGCACATGCTGTCGGCATGCTTTGCAGTTTCCGGCATGAGGTCACTGATCCACAGACCACTCTTACCATGCTGATGAAACTTAAACGGGCTAGCAAGCAATTGCGCACCGGCGCGCGTGCCGCCCAGGCTCTTGCCATTGTCAGTGATGAGTTGTGGCTTGTAATCAAAGGTGTCTACATGCGACGGTCCGCCAGACATGCACAGGAAGATCACGCGCTTTGCCTTGCCCGCATGATGTGGAGCCTTGGGTGCAAGCGGGTTGGTGTCAGCATCATCATCGGCGCCGTAGAGGCGCGGAGCACCGGATGCTGATGCAGAGAGTCCAGCGAATGCCAGCAATCCAAAGCCGCACGAGATGGCTCGGAGTGCCTCGCGGCGCGTGGAAGTAAGGATGCGGTTATTGCATAGGTCCATGGGTGCTCCTACTCGACCATCC
>JBIKQN010000298.1:0-3130 GCA_044349615.1 Phycisphaerales bacterium | reverse complement strand
CAACAACTGGTCTTTGAAGTGCTGCGCGCCCGCGCTCAAAAGCAAGGGCTCATGCTCGCCGAGGGCACCCTGGAAATTCTGCACGACGGCTACGGATTCCTCCGCAGCGCTGAATACAGCTACCAGCCATCACCCGATGATGTCTATGTTTCGCCAAGCCAAATTCGTCGCTTTGGACTTCGAAAGGGCCATGTCATCAATGGCGTGATTCGCCCTCCCAAGGACGAGGAAACCTACTTCGCGCTCTTGCGCGTGGAGAGCGTGAACGGCCGCGACCCGAAGACCGTGCATGACCTGCCTGTCTTTGAGAACCTCACGCCGCTGCACCCAAACAAGCGCATTCACTTGGAGATTCTCTCCGAGCCAACGCGTATTGAGACGCGCGTCATTGAGATGGTCACGCCGCTTGGCTTCGGTCAGCGCGCATTGATCGTTGCTCCGCCGCGCACCGGTAAGACCGTCATCCTGCAGCAGATTGCCAACGCAATCACCACCAATCACCCCGACGTTCATGTGATCGTGCTGCTGGTTGATGAACGCCCCGAAGAAGTCACCGACTTCCGTCGTAACACCAAGGGCAAAGCCGAAGTGGTTGCCAGCACCTTTGATGAAGAAGCATCGCGGCACATTCAAGTGGCCGAGATGGTCTCTGAAAAAGCCCGCCGCATGGTGGAGTTTGGTGACCATGTGGTGATTCTGCTCGACAGCATCACGCGTCTTGCCCGCGGTTACAACAACGCCATGCCTGGCTCCGGCAAGATCGGCTCGGGCGGCGTGGACAACGCAGCACTCATCAAGCCGAAGAAGTTCTTCGGTAGCGCGCGAAACATCGAGAACGGTGGCTCGCTCACCATTCTTGGCACCGCGCTGGTGGACACCGGCTCGCGCGCTGATGAAGTGATCTTTGAGGAATTCAAGGGCACCGGCAACGCCGAATTGCACCTGGACCGCAAGCTCATGGAGAAGCGCATCTATCCAGCCATCAACATCGCCGCCAGTGGTACGCGCCGCGAGGAATTGCTGATGGACAAGAAGGAACACGATCTCATCGTGCGCCTGCGCAAAGTGGTCAGCGACATGAATACGGTGGAAGCCATGGAGCTCCTCCGCAGCCGCGTTGCCAAGACCAAGTCCAACGCAGAATTCTTGATGACGATGGCATTGAGCTAATTGAACTCAGCACGTGGCAACAGAACCCCCGCATTGTTCCGTATAGGTTCATGCATTCACGGTGACACTGGTCTCACTATCGCCGCAGATTCCGCACGAGGTATCAGCATGCAGCACTCAACAGAACCCTCCATCACGCGCTCGCTTTCATCATCAGGCATTCGGCGGCTAGGTCGCGGCGTGACGCTTGTGGAGATCATGGTGGTTGTTGCGATCATCGCTGCACTCATTGGAATCTTGCTTCCAGCCCTTGGAATCGTGAAGCGGAATGCGCAGTTGGTGACAAGCCAGAGCAATCTGCGCACCATTGGCGCGCTGATGACCATGTACTCGCTTGACAGCCGTGATTACATTGTTCCAAGCCAGTTTGACTACACCGGTCCATTCTCCAAGACGCAAGTGCGCAGTTCTTCGCCCGTTGGAGCAAACCCAAACATCGGGCAATTGTTCAAGGGAACATGGACAGACATTCTCTGGACCGTCGGTAAGTTTGGTCCGCTGCTTCCCAATGCAAGCGATGCCCCAAGCCCAACATGGGACTATCGCTATGACTCGCCTGACTACTGGGCGTACACCAATCCGGACATGGTGGAGTCAAACCCCTTCCGATCAAAGGTTGAGATTCTCAAGCCGTTCTCTGATGACCCAGCGGAGATCGCTCGGCCATTCGGTAATGGTGCCGGCATCCGTGAGAAGGGGCAGCCTGGATACTTTGCCGCCAATGATTTCTTTGACGCGCGACCAAACACCGCTACCAACGCAAGCAACTGGTACACGAATGCCATGATTCGCTATCCCGGCATGTCCGTGTACGCGGTCGACAGCCGCGCGGGCGAAACGATTCCACTTCCTTCTGTTGCGCCGAATGCATGGATCCCTGGTAACGCCGCGTGCGAGGTTGAGTTCCGTTACCTCGGCGATGCGTGCTGCATGTTGTTCCTGGACGCGCACGTCACGAATTCGTCAAAGTGGATTGATATTCCTGATCTGCAGAACAACCGCCAAGTCCGTGTCGAGCGGCTCGATCAACGAAACTGAGTGAACGTTAGGCGTCCTTAAGCGGACCTTGGCAGACCTGGGCGGTCTTTGACGACCGACGGGGGTCTTTATTGGTCAACCAAGGCGTCGGCCAGGGCGGGGTGACTTTGTGGGTCCATGTGAGGTGCGCTCAGCCCCGGGCGGCACCCTGGAGAAGCGAAGGATCCACTTGACTGCTCGCCTGTTTCCGGTAGGATTCTTGACTCGCCGCTCGTAACCCGGGCGGCGTTGTCATCGTCAGCCACCGTAGCTCAGTGGTAGAGCACACCCTTGGTAAGGGTGAGGTCGAGGGTTCAATCCCCTTCGGCGGCTTTGGGTACGACGGGCGCGGCCGCTCCTGTCACCCTCGTCCAGATCGCGCGGCCAGAATCTCAGGCGCTCCGCGCGCACACACCTTCTTCTCGGAGTAATCACAGTCATGGCTAAGGCAACATTCAACCGCACCAAGCCGCACGTCAACGTCGGCACCATCGGCCACGTCGACCACGGTAAGACGACGCTGACCGCAGCTATCACGGCTGTTCAGTCTGCTAAGGGCCTCTGCGCTCCGGTCGCTTACGACCAGGTCGCCAAGGCATCTGAGTCTGAAGGCCGTCGCGATCCAACCAAGATCGTCACCATCGCTACCTCGCACGTTGAGTACGAGACCGAAAACCGCCACTACGCACACGTTGACTGCCCAGGCCACGCCGATTATGTGAAGAACATGATCACCGGTGCTGCGCAGATGGACGGCGCGATCCTGGTTGTCTCCGCTTCCGACGGCCCGATGCCGCAGACGCGCGAGCACATCCTCCTCGCCGGCCAGGTCGGCGTGCCGAAGATCGTTGTCTTCCTGAACAAGGTTGACCTGGTTGACGATCCAGAACTGCTCGACCTCATCGAGATCGAAGTTCGTGAACTCCTCACCAAGTACGGCTTC
>JBIKQN010000297.1:0-3132 GCA_044349615.1 Phycisphaerales bacterium | reverse complement strand
CGGCGAGTGCGGCCAGTCAACTTGTTCCAGAGCGTGCGTGCACTGACCGTCTGAGTGCTAGCAACCGCAGTGAGCACGGGATCCTCGGTAAGCGGCGTCTGAAACTGAGAAGTCCGGCAGTGTGACGTACGAGTCTCGGGTGCCAACCGGACGAACAGTTTCGGTCGAGGCTAAGCGGAACCTGGTGGAGCGCAGCCGTCCGCGTCCGAGGGTCCCGCGCGCAACGGAGGATGCGGTGGACGTCTCACCTCACTTCACCGCGCGCAACGGAGGGTGCGGTGGAATACACAACTCACTCCCCGCGCAACGGAGAAAATGGGGACAGGGGTGGACGGCACCTATTTCTAGTTGGGGACTTTGACGAAACTTACGATGCGGGGCTGCTCGCCAGGGCGATCGACTGAGGAACGGTCGATCGTCATCATGTAGCGCGAGTCATCGACAATCGATTCGGGGTCCGTACCGTTCCACTGACCCGTGAGCGTGTCCTGCTTGATAGTGCGGATCCGCAACCAGATCGTGAAGACATCGCTTCGCGTGGTGACGATGTTTGAAACACCGCGCAGCATCTGGTTCTGCTCCACAGCATCACCAGAGGTCATGTCGTAGCGGTATCGCTTCGTCTCAAGGAACTGCGCTCCAAGCGAATCATTGGACGGGTCGTTTGTCTCATTCACAATGGTGTTACGGTCATCTGTTGCAGTCACAATCAGATGCTTGTCAATGGCCGTACGACCAGTGAGCGCATGGATCTGCGTGGTACCCGCCGTGAGTGTCCTTGGAATGCCGTCTGTGCGGTAAGCAAGTGACGAACCTCCGGTTGACTGTGGTCCGGAACCAACTCCTGAGTTACGTCCCGCTCCCCAGGATGGATCGTCCCACTTGGTGCGGTACGGATCCGTTCCCGCAAATCGAATGGACCACCCTTGCGCCTGATTCCAACTCGATCCAACAAGCGCCGCAGCGTCAGCACTGTCTGCAACATTGTTGCGGTTCACGTCCTGAACCCTGCCCTTCGCAATGTCCTGCACATCGGGAGTACCGTTTCCATCAGCATCGCTCGACGCTGACGGCGAGAATTCAGCACCCTTGGTCAAGACAGCAAGCTCACCAATACTGTCAAAGCCACGCTCGCTGCGACTGCCCGGTGCCCACTCGCGGTGGTTTGACGCATCCGGGAAATCAAGGCCGCGGCTGTAGTAGCTCGGCATGTTCTGGAAGAGATTGTTGCTGAGGTCAGGCGTCACATTGCCCTTGTTCCGCCAGAGTTCCATCGCTTCCGCAACGCGAACTCGTGGTGCAGCAACGCCATAATCAAAGAGAATGGAGTTTGGGTTTGATGTACCCGGCGAGCCGCCGCCCATGTCGTACGGAGCTGCCTGCCACGCCGCAGGATCGCGCACAAGGCGACGCTTACTGAGCGCCGAATTTGCAGTGCCACCACTTGATGCATTCAGCGTTGCTGGATCCGAATCCACGGTCTTTGTGATCGGGAAGTCATCGTCATACACCAATCGCATCATCTGCGGCATGGCGCGGAGCACTTCAATAGGTGCCGTGTTGATATTGATCAATCCAGGGGTGAGTTTGCCTTCAAAGTTGCGTGCCAAACGCAAGCGGCGATTCTCAGCCGTGGCGCGCTCATTGAAATCAATGGCGCCATCAGGAGCAGTGGTTGTTGTCCATGTATCAAACGGTGCAGCACCACGGTCATCAACAACAAATGCGTCCAAGAGCGCGGCACCGCCAGGCAGGCGGCTGTTGAAACCGATGCCGTTCTGCTGCGCGGGCGTGGTTGCAGTGACTGCACCCTCGATCGGCGGCGGCATGGTCTGCACACCACTGAGGAGCGTCGGACGCCCACCGGCTGGTGCTACCGTGTCATACTGCGCTGGCTCGAGTTGTAGACGGTTGTAGTGCTCCTGATGAGCACCGTAACTCAGCACACCATTGGTGTTTGCAGGCTTAGGGAACTTGGGGAAGTAGAGCGCGGCAGTCGAATCTGCTGGCTGAGCAAGAATCTCTGCCAGGGTGGCGTATGTACGACCGCTTGTGCCGAGTTGAACGAGCGGACCCCACATGGGCACATCCAAAATCTCTGCAGACTGGTCAAAGTCGGCATCCTTCTGGAAGAATCGATATGGCGCAACGAAGCTCCTCGGATCCGCACCGTTCACGAACGAGGCATCGGATACGCCCTTCTCTCCATAGTTCAGCGTCATGCCAGTTGGCGGCGTGGCGTTAGCCAACTGCCATGCTGGGTAGTTGTACGTACGCACCTGCGAACTCTCTGGGATGCGTGTTGGGAAGAAGGTTGGCTTGCCGCGCTTGTTCTCACCCCAGATGTTGTAGTACGGCGCAGACATCCAAAGACTCTGCGCGGCACCTGTGGAATTGCCGTCCGGAAGGCTGGTTGCATTGGCAATGATCTCGCCCTTGCGACCAACGCCCTCTAGGGTGCCTCCAACATAGGTCTCGCGACCGACTGATCCGCCATTTGGCAAACTTGAAGCCATCGCTCCGGTGGTTCGGGCGAACGCGTAACGCGGCGTCCGCTCATCCATGGTGATGACCCCGCGTCCAGAAGGCGTCGGTGTTACCCCGTTCTGGGTATCAAAGATCCACTGCCGAGCTCCACGCGCCCATGTTGCAAAGAAATCACCCGTCTGCATCCGGATGCCATCAATCGACAAGCTTCCAGAACGACAGACAATCTCCGGTGGCGGTGGTAGCGAGCCTCCAGAGCCGTCAATGTAAAGACGATTGATCAGATCCGTGACACGCTGGCCAGTCTGACCATTCAATTCTGGATCCAACTCGTTCTCAAAGCGATCAACCACGGTCCAACTGGGCGGTCCACCACCGGATGGGTAAATCGCTCGACGCAACTCAATATAAGAGTTGGTGGGCGGCGCGCCATTCACCGATGGTGATGGCTTCCAGCGATTCATGTCACCGCTGACATCAAATCCTGGGAAGGCAGTGGTTCGAGTGGCATCAAAGTAGAGTGTTCCGCCGCGGCGGTTGGCATCAAAGTACTGGGTGCCAGTTGCCGTTGAGCCACCCCATGCAGGTGAGAAGATCGCGTTGATGTCCGGCTTGAAGAACTGTCCGGGCTTGATGTCGTTGGCT
>JBIKQN010000019.1:0-10300 GCA_044349615.1 Phycisphaerales bacterium | reverse complement strand
CACCATTCAGGTCTGAGCGTGTGGTTGATTGAATCGCGCCCCACTCGCTCAGCAGGACTCCAAGATCACCACCATCGATAATCTGATTTGCATAGATGTCGCCAAGGCAATTTGAAACAGGCGCAGTTTTCACCATCGCAAGGGTGAAATAGCCACCCGCATTCACGTCCACCACAGGACCCAAGTTGGCCGGAACGGTTGACTGACCAAAGTTAGGCCAACCAGATGAGCCGGGCACACCCGCACCCCATGCGCGAACAGTTCCGTCGGGCAAAATGGCAACCGTACTAAATGAACCAGTAGTGACTGCCCGTGCGGCCCCAAGATTTCCAGGGACATTGCATTGCCCTGCATTGTTGTAGCCCCAGCACATGATTGATCCGTCGGTACGTAGCGCCGCGATGTGCCCGTAACTGGCATCGGCGTCAACAACAGACCCAAGCGTTGCTGGAATGTTCGTACCGCCGAATGGTGAGTTTCCCCAGACAGACAGCGCTCCATCAAGGTGGATCGCCAAACCAAGCCCCCATCCAGCACCAATCCGCTTGGCAAGGCCGAGCCCTGGTGGCACCGCCGCGCCACCGGCACCCCAAGAGTGGACGACACCGTCAACCGTGAGGGCAATGGAGTCATCGGCGCCAGCGGCGATGTCTGAAACAATTCCTAATCCCGGAGGCACATTCAACTGTCCATTTTGATTGGCTCCCCACGTCACCAATTGTCCAGAGAGTTGGATGGCTAGTGAATGTCCGTAGCCGCAGGCAATCTTTCGCACAATGCCGACAGAGGTCGGAACATTGCATTGTCCAAGTTCGTTCGCACCCCAGCCCGTGACCCTTCCATCCGCGCGAATCGCTAGGCTGAAATTTTCACCGGCCGCTATGCCAAAGACCTTACCTAGATCGGCGGGAACGTCGGTTGGTGAACCTGCACCCGGGTAGCCAAAGGCGACACAGGTGCCGAGTTCACAAACATCGGGGATGCCGTTGATGTTCACGTCGGCGAGTGTGCCGGCGAGGATTTGGCCGTAATCGTCGACACCGTCGTTGTTGCAATCAGTGGGAGTGAGTACCAATGTTGGGCGGGTTCCGCCGGTTCCTAAATTACACACGAAGTGGTTGGGCGACTCGTCATTGATGGTCGATGATTCGATTGGATCATTGAACTTTAGAAGCAACTGTGTCGAACTGTTCGCAATAATCGAGTTCTCGAGTGGCGGTACAAAGGCTTGTGTGTAAACCGCGCCTGAGTTGATTCTGATCCAGTCGATGTCACCAATGAATGAGTCTTTAGTTGGTCCGGTTCCATAAAACATCTTTCCAATGCACATTACAGAACCTTCAAAGTCGGACGTACATAGGGGTTGTGATTCCCATGTCGATTCGATCGCACCATCGATGTACAAGCGCGAAACGCTCCCTGTTCTTACCCAGGCGATGTGATGCCAATCTCCTGCATATGGCCCACTGACGGCGGTTTGGTTAACAGATCCGCAATTCCAGCCACGTCCCATGTCAGCGCGAAACTTTGACGGTGTCACGCCGATCGACTTGTGTTCAACGCTGTCTCGTTGTTCAGTGATAACAGCTCCGGCGTCCTCGCCACCAGCTGAATTCTCTGGTGAATCGGTGGAAATCCGAATACACAACTCGTAGGTAAAGTCGGTTGTTGGAAAAACGGTGTTCCCAAGAACACGGATTGTGTCTGTTGCCGCGGCAAACTTTGCGTAGCCGCGCGGCACACCTTGCGCCCCCGCTACCGTCGCTGCAATTCCAACCACCGCTGCTGCGGTGACGCCTGTGATCTTGTTCAACATCTTCTTCTGGTGCCCCTGGTTTACGTCTAAGACGTATGGGTGAATGGAATTGCCATCGCCCACAGAGGGGCCCGGCGTGCCGGGGATAGATCCAGCTGGCTGGGGGTCTGACGATGGCGCGTTGGCGGAATTCCTCGGAATTTCCGTCACTGGTGCCACAGTGATTACTGCAGCCATCAACATTGCAAGAGTGACACCGCCACAACCGACGCGTAAGTATTTGTTATTTATATATTTACGAACACCAACACGCGATATCGCGCCCCCTATCACACCCCCACCGGTGCCGCCAGAACGCGTCTCACCAAGCGACCCCTCCCGCAGCGCTCGAGCCATTTGCCCCCGGGTCAGCACCCCTGTGGATGTGGGTCCACCCGCCACCACCGCGCCGATGTCCGTGTTGCGTTCCATGCGCGGGGATCGATCCACCAGCCGCTCGCATAGACGAAACCACTTCGCAAGATTTCTGATTGTCCCCCGGAGTTCGATCACTCGTCGCCGCGCTCCATGATGGCCAACACTTCGTCGATCGCCGCGTCGAGTTCCGATTCAGGAACACCCTCCTCGCGCAGGAGCTCGCGCCCCGCGGCTCGCAAGGCACTTGAAACGCGACGTGTGGTGTTCAGGCATTCTGGTTCCGTCAACCCAGAGGCGGTAGCAATCTGCGCGTATGTCAATCCATCCACCACATGCATTCGGAAGATCGCGTCGTCACCACTGCGCCCGCGCGCTGCAAGGTCTGACTGCACGATGGCATACGCCTCGTTCGCAAGCGCAAGGGCCCACGCGCGGTCAAACGCATCGGCTGGATCGATTTCAACGGACGACAGTCCGGCGGTTGTAGAAATCGCGTCGGTGTTCGTATTTCGCTCACTCTCCCGTTGCGCGTCGCGCATCACGCCGCGGCAATGAAATGCCATGGCATTCATCAACCAACGCCGCAGCGGCAGGCTGCTTTGCCGCCAGCGCGTGAAGAATGCGGGATCGCCCATCGTGCGCGCGTAGAAGCCAGAAACAAGGTCATCACGCTCACCGATCCGCCGCAGCGCTGGCGTGCTCACATACGCAGTCAGCGCAGGGGTGTAACGATTCATCACGTGCCGGCGAAGCGCGTCTTGCGCGTTGCTTGCACGGGCGTGTCCAGCCGCATCACCCGCGGCAGCAGCGCGCACACCATCTTCAGCGATAGTGAGTTGCGCATCGATCCACGTTGCGTGCGTGCTTGGAAAGTGGTCGATGGACATGCGCGTAGAGGATAGGCGCGGGTACTAGAAAATTTGTTGCGAAGTTCCGCGGAAGTTGGCGGGCGGTTTCGCGGGGGTGGCATGATGGGGGCACAACCGGCAAGGACAAAGAAAGGAAGTGTCGCGAATGAGCGGCAGTCAGGAATACACTCATGATTATGGAATTGCGCATCAATATCGACGAGCGGGACCTCAATCGCGCGCGGGAGATGACTGGGATTTCGGATCCAGAGGCGCTGTTGAACCACGTACTCAATCAATTCGTCCGGGTGATTTCGTTGGAGACACTCACGAAGGGCGGGTGGGATCCACACCTCGGAGCCCCGCCTCGGCGTCGCCCGCCGGAATTCCTGAACGACGCGCCGGAGACGCAAGCGGAGTAGTTGCGTCATCAGGCGATATGTGTGACGTGCTCATTGATACAGCGTCTTGGATCAATCACGGTCGTATTCCAGATGCGCTCATCGCTGCAGCTATCGAGCGCGGTTGTGTGGTCACACACCAAGACATTGTTGGGGAAATTACACTTGGGTGTGGGCCAACGGCGGTAGCCACCGCTGAGCGGATAGGAATGTTTCGACACGTAACAGATGTAAGCGACACCGCTGTCTTGGCATTTATTCGGACACACCAACTGTCTTGTACCGGAGTGGGCATGATCGACGCGCGTCTTATTGCAGCGTGTGCACTCGCTGATCGCCCGACGCGGCTTTACAGCGCAGATAAGCGCCTTGTGAGGGAAGCCCGTCGTGTTGGAATCTCGCTTACCTGAGTCACTGCCTACAATCCGCCCCTTCCCCCGAACACGGAGCCGCAGACCACTATGACCCAGACCGATCTCGCCAAGGACCTGAAGAACATCTCTGAGAAGGATCGCAAGCAGATTGAGCAGGCGCAGGAGATGCTTGGGCCAGATCCCACAACGATGGGCTTTGTGAAGAACATTTTCTGGGGCAACTTCCGGCAAGACCTGGTCTTCCCATACCCAACCCAGACGGCCGATGAGAATGCGCGCTGTGAGAAGTTGCTCGCGGAACTCGATGTCTACTTGCGCAACGAGCACCCATCTATCGAGATCGACCAGAAGCAAGAGATTCCAGAATGGGTAGTCAAGCGCCTCTTTGACATGGGCGTCCTTGGCATGACCATCACCAAGGAGCATGGCGGTCTCGGCTTTGGGATCACGAGTTACAACCGCGTACTACGCCGGATTGGCCGCACCTGCGGATCTACAGCAGTGCTTGTCTCTGCGCACCAGTCGATTGGTTGCAAGGCTCTCATGTTGTTCGGTAATGATGAGCAGAAGGCACGCTTCCTTCCGCGCATGGCCAAGGACGCACTGAGTGCATTCTGCCTTAGTGAGCCAAACGTCGGCTGCGATGCTGGCGGGCAGGAAACTCGCTGTGTTTTGAGTGATTGCGGCAACTTCTACATCGTCAATGGCGAGAAGAAGTGGGCGACATCCAGTGCCCTCAGTGCACTCTTCACTGTGATGGCGAAGCAGAAGATCACCGATCCAAAAACTGGCAAGGAGAAGGACGCAGTCACTGCGCTTATCTGCACACCCGACATGGAAGGCGTTGAGATCTTCAGTCGCAATCGTTCGAAGTGCGGCATCCGTGGTACTTGGCAGGGTCGCATCCGGCTGACAAACGTCAAGGTGCCCAAGGAGAACCTGCTGCACAAGCAGGGTCGTGGCTTGAACGTTGCTCTGACATGTCTCAATTATGGCCGCTGCACTCTCAGTGCCGGCATGCTTGGTGCCGCAGAGTTTGCGTACGAGCAAGCCACCAAGTGGGCGAAGTATCGCTTCCAGTTCGAACGCCCGATTGGCGAGTTTGACCTGATCAAGGAGAAACTCGCACGGATGGCCTCATACACCTACGCCATGGAAGCGATGCTCTTCATGACAACAGGTTTCCTTGACCGCCATGACGAAGACATCATGCTTGAAACTGCGGTGTGCAAGGTCTTCTGCAGCGAATTCGGCTATCGAACCGTGAATGATGCACTTCAGGTCATGGGTGGCGAGAGCTACATGACGGAGAATCATGTGGAGCGAGCATGGCGCGACAGCCGCATCAACATCATTGTTGAAGGCGCCAACGAGGTCATGCACTCATTCATCTTTGCATATGGCAGCAAGCAACTTGGTGAGTGGATGTTGGGCATCAAGAAGAACCCAGCCAAGCATCTTGGCTCAGCCGTTCAGATTGGTAGCGAATTGTTCCTGGGTGTTCGCAGGCCGCTTCCGTCATTCAAGGGCACCGATCCACGCCTGAACGGGATGATGCATGAACTCATGATGCGCGTGCGTGAATTCAGCCACCAAGTCAAGTTGATGTTCAAGGAGTGGGAAGACAAGCTTGTGACCGAGCAGATGATCCAGGCTCGGCTGTCGATGTGCGCGATTTATATTCACGCAATGACCTGCTCGCTCGCGAAGCTGGATGGTCGTATTCGCAATGGTCTCAGTGGCGAGGAGTTGGCTTATGAGATGAGCCTTGTGGAACACCTGTGCTCCATGTTTGGGCTTGCTATTGAGGAAGAGATTCGTGCACTACGAACCAATGCAGACATTTCAATGAAGCGCGCCGCAGACGCGGTGTTGAAGCACATTGATTTGCTCCCGAACGCCGACTTCGCCATCCCGGAACGCACCATGGACATGAAGGCCCGTGGCACGGGAGCCAAACTGAATCGCGTGAACGAAGAAGCGATCCCGCACTTTGGATCTGGCTCGGTGTTCCATGGAGATGCCATCAAGCGGGCCTAGGCGTGCACTACATAAGTCCTTGTTTGGAGCATGCTTGCACGCATAGAACCACCAGGTTCCCCACTGGTTCGCATTGCCGGACTGAGCGGGTGTTTCATTGCTTGGCAGAGGGTCGGTAGCCTTTAGGGGTTCGGCACTCAGAGTTTTTCCCTGTTCGAAGCGCAGCCTCCTTGATCCTTTTCACCCACACAGGAATTTCATGAAGCTTTTCGACACAATGAACCAACACGGCCACGAGCGCGTGGCATTCCATGTTGATCCGGTCACTGGTCTGCGCGCCATCATTGCGTTGCACTCCACCGTCCTTGGCAATGCGCTTGGTGGCACACGTCGTTGGGCGTACACCGACGAAAGCGAAGCGATTCGTGATGTGCTTCGTCTCTCCGAGGGCATGACCTACAAGTCTGCAGCAGCAGATCTTCCGATGGGTGGCGCCAAGAGCGTCATCATGATTGAGAAGGGCAAGGTGCCCACCGAGGCAGAAGCGCGCGCGATGGGTCGCTTTGTGAACACATTCAACGGTCAATACATTGCGGCTGAGGATGTTGGTGTCAACACCCAGTATTGCGACTGGATGGCTCAGGAATCAAACCACGTGATGGGCGGCATCACAGTGAGCCATGGTGGTGATCCGAGTCCGTTCACGAGCCAGGGTTGCTTCAACGCCATGAAGGCGTGCTTGGCGCACAGCGGTCGCAAGGTGGACTTTTCTGGTTTAAAGATCGCCATTCAGGGCCTGGGCGCCACTGGGTATGAATTGGCGAAGCGTTGCCGCGCACACGGGGCAACCGTTGTTGGAACAGATGTCAATCCGTCCGCTCTTGAGCGCGCCGTCAAGGATCTTGGTGTTGTGGCCTTGAGTCCTGGTCAGGACATCTTTGCGCAGGAGTGCGACATCCTCGCGCCGTGCGCGCTTGGTGCAATTCTTAATAACAGCACTATCAAGCACCTTCGCTGCGCGATTATCTGTGGAACTTCAAACAACCAGTTGCATGAGCCGAACATTGACGGCGCTTCCCTTAAGCAACGTGGCATCTTGTACGGACCAGACTTTGTGGTCAATGCTGGTGGTGTGATTCGACTTGCTGGACTGTATCTCGGCATGACTGAGGCAGCGCTCGACAAGAAGATTGAACAAATTGAACACACCACACTTGCGGTCCTAAAGGAAGGCAAGAACGAAGCGAGCGAACACGTCGCGGCTGTGAACTATGCCAAGCGTCGCATTGAAGCGGGGCGCGCGAAGGGTGCTGCTAGCAAGCACCCAGCCATGGCTTAAATTCAAGTCTGTTTGAGGTCTCACGAATTTCCCAGCCGCTCCGGAATCTCCGGGGCGGCTGTCATTGTGAGTCGACAACTTCAATCATGCGCTGTTGTTCTGCTCGCCACAGGGGCATTCACACCCTTGTTGCAGTAACCACAAGCGCAACGCATGTAGAGAGGCGCTCGAACGGATCGGTGGAGGTAGGGGCTGGAGTAATGAAACCACCCGAACCACAGCACGAAGTGCGATCGGCACTTGCTCGATTGTCACGACTTGTGACATACCCGTGCGATAAATCGAATGTTGGCCAGTGTGTTAACCCACACCACCAAGCACCACGACACCGAGGCATGCTCCTAATGTCAGCGCACTAAAGATAATGATGGTGGCCAGGCCAACCAATATCGGCACCGCAACCAAGCGCGGAATCATGAACAACAGGGGTGCAGAGTAAATGCGCCTCGGCAAGCGCTTCATGAGCGCATGTGTCCGCAGTGCCGAATTTAAAGGCCCAACAATGACAAATGAAGCAACTGCAATCACCCCGACAAGCGGACTGCCCTGGCGGCTAAGAGAAATAATCCCAACAACACCAAGTGCCCATGCGAGTACAAGTGGCCATCCAAACATCACCAAGAAATGCATGCGGCCGGGCAGTGGTTGTGGCATCCGCACATCAAGTGGTGTGACAACTCCACATTCTGTGCAAGGGGCACCCTCGGCAACGCGTTCGAGATTGTGACCACACTCGGCACAGTGCATCGGGTCAGGATATCACGCGCACTATGATTTCAAGCATGAATCAATGGCACCCGGTTAGTCCGCGGACATCTGGCTATATGACCGCGGGTGGAATCTTGGCGACACTGATACTTGCATCGCTGTTAGATCTTGCAACAGCACAGTCGCTGAGCCGCACGGATCTTCGCCCGTCCTATGCAGCGAAGTTGTTTCAGATAGTCGATACGTATGCGAGTCCAATGGCGCTTGTTGCCGCTGTCGTCACCATTTTGTGCTGGGCCAGGAAGGCGGCGCTTCGTTGCATCACATCGTTCTCACTTGCGAGCACTGCGCCGTGTTTACTCATGGCGGCATGTGTCACATATCGCCCGGTTGTCACCCGGCCAGCAACCCTTGGTGAAGAACTGATATCGCTTGAAAGCGCAAGAAAGGACGGCCTCTTGACTGACGAGGATCTTTCCAAGCGCCGCGCCGAAACAATTGCGACATGGAAGGCAATTGGTGACACCCCGATCATTGAACCCTCAAAGCAGAATCCCCCAAGGGAAACAGGGGCTCCTAAGTGATACGACTCTCAGCAGGAATCCTTTGGCTAGCACTTGGGTTCGCCGCGTCCACTGGGTGCATACCAGTCGTTGTGCCCGTGGTCCAACAAGACATCACAACTGGTGAAAAGCTACGGGCTATTGATTACGAAATGAAGCGATCATCCGTAGTGGCGAAGGCTGATGAAGACGAAGCCGCCGTAAAGAAGCGGACCGATTCAATCGCTTGGTGCACAGCCACGCGACGCCGACTGCTTGATGGACCAGTGAGTATGTTTGCCTATGTGTATGACGAAAGTGGTCGTACCCCAGAGAACTACTCTTTTTTTCATCCGGGTCTCTACGCACCAGAAGATCGCGAGCGGATCGACCTGAAGCGTGCGCTTGATGCAGGCGCCATCACCCGGGCAGAGTTTGATGAGCTGACGCTGGCTGCTGGAATTCAGGCGCGGCGCTATTTGGTGCGCCATGGCTTTGAGACAGCAATCGTTGCTCTTTATGTTCACACGGGCTATAACGACCGGGCTTATGTCGGTGGCGATGTTGGTGATCGCAATCGGTGGTTAGAGCATGGTTGGATGCGACAACAACAACAACAATCGCCAGAGGGCGATCCGAATATGCCCACGACCAATCCAGCGGCGAGAAATTTTACGGAGGGGCGGGGCGGTACCGCGTTCTATATGGAACCACGTGCGGCAGTCGGAAAGCCCGTATCTGCAACACCGCCGTAAGGGCGGCGGTCAACGTCCAGATATCTCGGCGATAATTGCCTGTTTGAACACCGAATTTCAGCGTTCTTGTCGGGGGTGTTTCGCCAAACATCCCGCCGCGGTGGTCTAGACTGCTCGGTCTATGCCCATCACCACCGCCTTTAAGACCGAGATCCCACGCATCTCGATTCTCGACGAGCATGGGAACTTCGACGAGAAGCTCGGCAAGGGTCTCATCCCTGACGCCGACCTCATCAAGCTCTACGAGGCCATGTTCGCCTGCCGCCATCTTGACGGCGTTGCCTTCCGACTCCAGCGCTCTGGTCGCATGGGCACCTATCCGCAGAATATGGGGCAAGAGGCGACAAGCCTTGGTGCTGCATATGCACTCGACAAGAAGGATTGGCTTGTTACCTGCTATCGCGAGAACTGCGGCCTCTTCTGGCGTGGTGTCCCGATGGAGGCGATCCTCCTGCACTGGATGGGTGACGAGCGCGGCAATGCAATGCCCCGTGAGCACTATGCGACACCGATCGCCGTGCCGATTGGCACACAGATGCTGCATGCCACCGGTTTGGCATGGGCGGCCAGATACCGCGGCGAGAAGCAGATTGCTTGCACCTTCTTTGGCGATGGCGCCACCAGCGAAGGTGACTTCCACGAGGCTGCGAATTTTGCAGCAAACCTTGATATTCCCGTGGTTTTTGTCTGTCAGAACAACTTCTGGGCAATCAGTGTTCCTGGTCGCATCCAATGCAGCGCGCCCACGGTTGCGCAGCGCGGCATTGCATACGGCATGCCCTGCATGCAGGTTGATGGCAACGACATCTTTGCAACGGTGTATGCAATGCGTGAAGCAATTGAACGCGCGCGTACTGAGGGTAAGCCAACGTTCATTGAGATGGTGACCTATCGACTTGCCGACCACACGACGGCCGATGACGCAACCCGCTACCGCGACAAGGCTGAGGTAGATGCATGGCGCGCGCGCGACCCAATGATTCGCGTCCGCAAGCACATGGAAAAACTCAAACTGTGGGATGACAAGAAAGAAGCAGCACTTCTTGAACGCACGGAGAAGTTGATCGGCGAAGCTGTTGCGCGGGCAGAGAACATTGCCGCACCACACTCAGCGGACTTCTTCAATTCTATGTACTTGGAACTTCCGCCCGATCTTGCACTGCAACGTGACACCATGCAG
>JBIKQN010000296.1:0-3143 GCA_044349615.1 Phycisphaerales bacterium | reverse complement strand
CGGATGTTGGGATCGGTCTTTTCTGATCAAAATGAAGTACTCAGTATTGATCCAAATATAGATTCGCTCTTGCGGGCATGCCGTCATGTTGCGGTGGAATCTGGCGTTCCGCTCGCGGCGATCCCGCGGCGCATTCCAGAGGATGTTCTGCGCACGCCCACAGAATCGTTCGCGCAGGCAGCGCGGATTGGCTGCCGCCATGTTCGACTAGCCGAACAGTGGTGGAAAGGTGACTTTGGACCAATTTTGGCAACCGACTCGGACGGTACGCCAGTGGCGCTTGTGCCTGGTCGATGGGGGGGGTATCGCGCATTTGCGTATCTACCGACGCAACAGCCGTGCATTCGTAAAGTCGACGCGCGATATGCCGCCTCGATAAGTCACTCCGCGGTTGTATTTGCTCCGCCGCTACCCGTTGGTGCAGTCAATCTTCGATCACTGTTTGCGTTCTTACTTCGTGGATCTGCCCATGACCTGTTGCTTGCTGCATTGGTGGCCCTCGCTGCAAGCGGCCTCAACCTTGCAGTCCCCTTCGCAACCGGGCTCCTTGTCAGTAGGGTCATTCCTGGAGGTGATCCGGTATCGCTACTCCACCTTGGGCTTGTTCTTGGCTCTGCACTCCTAGCAGTGACAGCATGCGAACTGGTTACGCGTTTCCTTTTACTTCGAACGGAGACCCGGGCTAGTACGCGTGGCTCGTCTTCGATCATCCTCCGTGCACTTCAGTTACCGCTTTCCTTCTTCCAAAAATACTCAGTTGGAGACCTCGCGCAGCGCCTGGGTGTGATTGAAGAAGTACAGCGGCGCATTACTGGAACGATGGTAGTTTCGGTAGTTGGTGGTGTTTTTTCGCTTACTTACCTGGTGCTTATGGCAGCTATTGATCCGCTTGCAGCCGGTGTCTCTGCAATTCTGTTTGTGTTTGTCTTTGGCGTCACAGCATTTGTCGCTCGGCGTCAAGCTCGATTTGCTGCCGATGCCGCCGAACGCAGTGGAAAATTGAGCGGATTCTCGCTGCAGTTACTTGATGGGATTGATCGCATTCGAACCACTGGCACTGAGGAGCATGCATTGTTGCAGTGGCTGCAGCGCTATCGCCCGGAGCGGCGTGCGATGTACGGCGCCGCCATTGTGGGCGCGCAACTGCGTGTGCTAGCCATTGCGGTCCCGTTTGCAGCCGCTGGATTCCTGTGGTGGCGGTTTGGTGTCATCGCCGGCGGAAAGGAAGTGCAGGTGCCTGCCTTCATGGCCTTCAATGCCGCCTTCCTTGCTGCCCTCGCCGCTATTACCTCCTTTGGCTATGCCATCGGAGACATTTCAGAGGTTGCGCCTTTGATGAGCCGTCTTCGGCCAATTTTGGAAGAGCGCCCCGAGTCAGATCCTGGAGCGGAGACGGCCGGTCAGCTTTCCGGAAGCCTTTCGATTCAGAACATTCGATTTGCGTATTCGGGATCTGCGGGTGAAGTACTGCGCGGCGTTTCAATCGAAATAGCGGCTGGAGATTTTGTTGCAGTGGTTGGTGCTTCGGGAAGCGGGAAGTCCACGCTCGCCCAGTTACTGCTCGGCTTGCGACGACCAACATCAGGCAAAGTCCTGTTTGATGGTAAAGATCTTGCGAAGCTAGACCTAGTCTCAGTGCGTCGGCAGATTGGTGTCGTTGGACAGCATGCTCGTGTTATTCCCGGAACCATGATGGAGAACATTGTGGGCGCCACGCTTCTTTCTAAAGATGAAGCGTGGTCCGCCGCGGAAGCTGCCGGATTTGCCGACGACATTCGTGAATTGCCCATGCAGATGAGCACCTTCATCAATGAGCACACACTCTCTGGTGGGCAGTTGCAGAAGCTGTTTATTACCCGCGCGCTAGTGACTCGCCCGCGCATCATTTTGCTTGACGAGGCAACAAGTGCGCTTGATGAAGTATCGCAAGCGCATGTGTCTCGAAGTCTGCAGGAGCGGAATGTCACTCGCATCGTGATTGCACATCGCTTGAGCACGGTTCGTGGCGCTGATTGCATCTACGTGTTGTCGGGTGGCGAAATTGTTCAAACTGGTCGATTTGATGATCTGGCTTCTCAAGAAGGTCCATTCCGCGAACTGGTGCGGCGTCAGTTGCTTGAAGTACCCCTCACTCAATCTGGCGGTGCTGCATGACCACATGCCGCACCATGTGTGCGCCTGAATCGAGGTCATGCCGCTCGATTCGGTGGTCGGCAGCCTTGATGCTTGGTTTCGCGGCACTTGTTGCATGCGAATCACCGTATCGCGATCGTGGCATCCTCTCTAAGGATGTCTCTGAGCAGTTGGCGCGTATCGATGGAGCCGACTTTGCAGCATTGGGCGAAACGGGCCCATTGCCTTCGAACGCTGTTGCGCCGCCTACCCCTGAGGAGCTCGCCGGTCTTGATCCTGGACAACGTCAGCAAAATGTTGACCTCTCCGAAGTGCGTGCCTCTGTTCTCGAGAACAATCTTGGAATCAAAGTGGCGCGTATTGACCCAGCAATCGCCAATGAGCGTGCACTGCGTGAGCGTGCCAAGTTTGAATGGACTTTCGGTCTTATCGCGGACGGTGGACGTGATGTGAACTTTGAGCCGCCGTTGCAGGCAGAGATCTGGAACGCAAGTGTGCAGCCGAATCTGAATGTTCCACTTGCAGATGGTGGACAGCTTGATGTTGATTGGAAATTGTTGTATTTCAATGATGAGTTAAATGCACTGGTCAACGAAGATGGAACTGGATATCAAAGCGCCCCGCGGGTGACATTGACTCAGCCGTTGTTGCGTGGCGGAGGTCGGTTAGTAAATGAGGCGAGCATTCTGGTTGCCGAGTTCGGTCAGCGCCGCGTAGAAATTCGCACCCGGATGATGATTCAACAATTTCTAGTGGACGCCGAGCGCAGTTACTGGCGTGCCTATGGTGCATCGCGCGCATTCGATATTTCCCTTGAGAGCTACCGTCGTGCAGTCGATCAGGTTGCGGTTGCTGAGCGACTAGCGGCGGCGCGTATGGCTGCAAATACCGAAGTGACAAAGGCTAAGTACTTAGCGGTTAGCCAGATCAGCGAAGTGATCGCTGCGAGCGAGCAGTTGCGAGCGCGTTCGCGGCAGCTGAAACAGGCCATGAATCGCTCGGATCTTCCG
>JBIKQN010000295.1:0-3144 GCA_044349615.1 Phycisphaerales bacterium | reverse complement strand
TAGTGCTCGTTCCTTCACCGTTGCTGGCGGGTGGGGATCGGCAGTCGGCGTGGTGGCATCGCCTCCAGAGAGTTCTGGTTGGTTCGCCCGTGCGCGCGGCAGTGCGCATCCGTCGGCTCTTCCGGTGGTGCTTCTGGCACCACAATGGCCTGGATTGGAAGATTCGGTTGCCGTGGCACTCGCGGACGATGCGTTGGCGGTTGGTTTGCTCCGTGGCGGGGTTCGTGTGGCTCGGCTCCACGCTGTCAATTTCGAAGGAACACCGGATGTTGGCATGTGGGTGGACGCAATACTTGACTCGTTGCAGTCGGTTTCTTCAGGAACTGGGCGGGTTGGATTGGCTGGAACTTGGGTTGCGGGAACAGCCTGTGCGCTGGCATCTGCGCGCTACGAGGATCTGGCGCTCCTGATTTGCGTTGGCGCGCCGAGCGCGGAGATCATGAGCCGTCGAACTCCTGAAAATGAGGACGACCCGATGTGGACATCCTCGGCAACGCTTCAACTCATAGAGCAGCTGGCAGATCTTGCGCCGCTCGAAGCAATTGGAGTCTTTCCCCGTCCATCATTCTTCGTGCAGGGTGCCGCGGATGAGTTGCTGTCTGCCGCACACTTTGAGGCGTGGCGTGCTGCGCTGACCGCAACTGGCCGCCCAGCTGATGGCGTTGAAATTGGTTTTACCGACGCATTCTTCCGAGGCGTTGATGCTGCGGGTGCAACTGATATGCACGGCGAAGAGGGTCGATCGCTGATGGCTGGTGCGGTTGCTACTTGGGTAGCTCGCACGGTCAATCTGGCGTCGGCGGCTCGTCGCGTTCGGTGACGATGTGGTGATAGACGGTTTCGCCAGTCCGCATCATGCGACGCAGGTAGGGCGCGCAAAGCCCGCAGCCCGTTCCACACTTAAATTCCTGCTGAATCTGCGGAAATTGTGCGTCTGGGTGCGCGGCCAGCCACCGCTTGACCGTGCTGAACTCCACTTTGTGACAGACGCATCGTTCGATCCGCACGGGTCAATCGCCTCCGTATGCGGAATCGTTGGGAGAAAGAAATCCATTGTCGGGGAAGCCCATGACCCAGGTAGCCATCGCGGGAGGAATACTGGGGCTCGACTGAGGATCGGTGTAGGTGGAGATGTGTCCATCCAGATGGGCGCAGCACGTGCAGCCGCCCCAATGTCGAAATGCCTGTGTTCCTGCCGCTACCAAACCAAGATCGCCCTCAGCGCGGTTCATCGGCGCACGCATGAATTTGTTTGCACCCCCGCGCCACCCGCCATCGCCAAACACCGCGGTGCCAGCGGGATTGCGAATGGCTGTTGACGGAATGCCCATGCGCGCAGTGCGCCACCCATCCATGAGAGCGCCATTGCTATCAACGGTTGGATAGGTGCCCTCATGACCAAGGTAACTGGTGTTGTAGTTGTAGCCCGTATAGGGATCGGCGCCAAAGGTCGACGAGCCTTCAAAGTCAGGGCATTGCTGGACAGCAAGAGGCGTGTCGGTGTAATCCCACAGTGGTCCGGGCGTGACGACACCGGCGCGTTGTTCAAAGTCCCATGCGATGGTTTTTACCACGCCAGTATCAAGCACATAGAGCACTGCTGCGGGCATGGAGCCGTTGGATGAAACATAAGCCTCGCTGGCGATAGAAATCTGCCGCAAGTTCGATGTGCAGGCAGTGCTTCGCGCAATCCCAGAAGCGGAGCGAAGACCAGGCAGGATGACCGCCATGAGAATGGCAACCACTGCAACAACCACCAAGAGTTCAACGATAGTGAATGCGCGGCGCGCGCACGGGGCCTGCTGTGTCATGACCACATCCCCAACAAGATCCCAAGATCGGAGCCGCCCACTTCTCCATCATGATCCATATCGGCCCAGCAATCACTGCATATTCCCCATGCGCCGAGGAGTACGCCAAGGTCGGATCCATCCACCCGTCCGTCACTGTTGAAGTCGGCAGGTGCGCGTGGAGCACGCACGGCCACAACGGCATCGATCTCAGGAACACTCGCGGCATCGATGGCAACTCGAATGCGGATGAAACGGATCGATGCGATGCCCACATCAGCAAGGTCAATGCCTGTGCCGCCTGCTGCATTGCCATAGACAGTGAGTAGCTCCGGCCAGCTGAGGCCTGCAATCGACTCCGCGTTCACTTGTGGATCGATCGGAAGCGCGGGATCGGTTGGCATGGTTCCAGCCACGGTGGAGTAGGGCGAAACATCGGTCCAACCGAGCGTTGGCAGGCCGCCATCGGCCTCCGCCCCCGGGACTGGAAGCCAGGTCACGCCATCAATGCTCACATCGATGCTGCCGCCTTCTTGAAACACCCAGCCAGCAACGCCGCTTGGATAAGCGATGTCACCACACATGGCATTGCCATAGACAATCAGATCGATGCCGAATGGATGCGCGGCATCGTCTGTCACCGGCTCATCGAAGGCGATGACAAGTTCGCCGCCACGACCAATCGACACAATCTCTGACGGCATGAAGGCTGGACGAAACGGAGTGACCGCGCCGGGCTCGACTCCAAGACCAGTGAATTGCGTGGGAGGTCCGAGTGCGCTTGCGGGATTTCGATACGCGGCACCAGCGCCGCTTCCCGCTGTGTAGCCAACAACTGTTGACGCACAACGCGGCTCATCAGCAACGGTCGTCATGGTGACGAGTGCTGCGCCTAAGCACGCCGCGAGAACGCGCGGGGGCATGCCATCCATGGCATGTGTAGAAATCAAATCCATGATGGCCTGGCTCAACCGCCCAAGCGGTCGTAAGTGGTCCGTCCGGTCTTCAGCCCAAATCGCGTGGGCATGACCGATGCGCAGGCCGGTCTTCCGGCTAAGGGCTCCGGCTCCGCCTTCCCAGCCCAGCGCGTTGCACGCGGGACCAGTGGCTCTTGGAGTCCGGCTGCGGGAGTGCCCGCTGCCCATTCACGGCGGCGCGTCCGCGGCGGTCTTTCACCGCCTTCCCGAGCCGGAAATCGTGCATTTGGACGGACCTGTCCAGATGCGCCAGTTTCCGACCTTCCGCAGCCACGGGGCTGCGAACGCCTGCGCAGGGGCGATTGTAGCGGGTTCCTTTGAGAGCGTCCCGAAACTTTCATTGACACCGAACGGTCCGGTGGCGTAGATTCGCGACC
>JBIKQN010000294.1:0-3150 GCA_044349615.1 Phycisphaerales bacterium | reverse complement strand
ATAGCGCGTCAGGTCTGCGGCGCCGGGCGGAATCTGCTGGTTGTAAAGCGGAACAAAGATGTCCTGCGGGTTGCGACGATCAATTCGATTTCCATCGCGGTCCAGCATGTAGACATTGAAGAACTTGCTCCAAGGGTCGACTGTATTTCCGCTTGCATCACTATCCGTCATGGCACCGGACCGCGCAATCACTCGGTCGCCTGCACGGACCGTGACATCAAGCCATGTTTCATTGCTGTCTGCGGTGCCCTGCGTGTACTCGTGGCCAAGTGTGCCAAGAGTACGGACAACCACCTCTAAGAGATACCGCTTACCAGGAATCAATGCGGGGGCCGAATCCTCCAAAAGCGGCGTGAGCGCCCCGTCAGCACGACCATCAGCACGCAAGGCGAATATGTCAAGTCGTAACACATCACGATTGAATGCCTCCGTGGCCGCACGCGCACCCTCCGGATTCGGAAGACCACTCAGCGCAGCAGTTGCGGTATTTGCACCTACAAACAGGTGATCCCGCAACCGAAGCTCGCCACCCGGACCGCGCGGCTTGGCGCCCATGTCTGCACTTGCCACCTCGGGCATATGACATCCGTTGCAATTAGTAGCTGGGTCCTTGGGCCAATACCAACCCTGAACGCCGTGGCCACTGCGATTCGAGAGCCTCCATGAATCGTAATGATTCTGGCCAGGCAGCCACTTGTAGTCGTTCACCGCTTCGGGCAGGAACACCTTGTGACACGTGCTACAGAACTCGGCACTTTGGTGCACCGAAGGCTTGAGAAAGGTCTGCTTATGGAATGCCGGCTTCGCCTTCACCAACTGTCGATTGGTCCACGCCAAGAATGGGGATTCACTTCCAGTGAATGGGTACTGCGGACTCTCTTCAATAACGTAATCGGCATTTCCTAGTGTGGAGTTCACGGCAACAATCGAGTGACAGGCCGTGCAAGAAATACTGGCCGAGCCCATCGGATCCTTTGAAACATCGTAATTTGGATCATCGAATCTAGCGTCTTCGAATGCTCCGCTGAAGAACGGCACCGGATCATGACAGCCGGCACAGAAACGCGCGTCCTGCACGGAACCTTCGCGTTCAAAGGCACGACGGCGTGTCTCACGCACACTGAATGCGTACATCGGATTGTTGAAGCTACTGGCTGCATGCGCGCTGTGGGCCCATGAGCTGTAAGCATCGGGGTGGCAGGAAATGCAATATTCGTTCTGGGAAAGCGAAGATTCTGGAATGAATGCACCGTTCGCAGTACGAGCCAAACTTGGTTCAAAGTAAGCCGCGCCGTCCTTCGGACTTGGTCTCGGGCGTAATGCGTCCAGCCGGTGCCAACCATCAAACCCCACCACCAGAAGGAGCGACGCTGCGGCCACTGCAAATCCAGTCCGCCAACGGATACGCCGCCCCGCCAATCGATGAAGAACGAATCCCCACACCACAACAAGGGGCGATGCAATGTGCATCCAATACGCCAAGCTGCGTGCGCCGGGCTCACGAAGTTCAGCTACCACGCCGGCAACATCGACCCGTGTCAACAGGATGCCGGTAGCAAGAGTAAGAAGAGCAGCAACAAATGTGACATTGCCCATGCGTACTGCACGTCGGTTTGGATGGTGATGTGCTCGCTTCCAGTGCCATGCTCCAAAGGCAATCGCAGGCACCGTAATCACCAATCCAAGCACTAGGTGACCAAGAAACATCCACAGGTAAAAGGAGTTCTGCCGCTGCTCCTTGGTGATCCACTCAGTGAGTGTCACGCCGCCAAGATAAATGGAATTGATGGTCAGCAGCGCAAACAGCACAAGCGTTGCGAGCAGGAGCGTTCGCATCCGCGGTGTAACAACACCACCGGGTGGAATGAGTCTGGTAGGAGATTCAGCCATGCAAAGGTTCGAATCAGAGTGCCGCGGGCAAGACCGCCGTGAATGTGATGACTAGAGCGAGGAACGTACGGAGCAGACGCCACGTGTTAGTGGAGTCTAGGCGTGCGCAGTAGCACATTTGGAGCCACAACATCCACCAACAACATCAACCCACAAGATCCTGTGACTGCCGGCGGAAAGTGACGCAGTCTCCACAGGGGATCGGCGTCAGCGGCCCCCAGCCCATCGCACATTGAACTGAGCATGCAGGGCATCGCGCGTGGGGGTAGTGACATTTCCAGCTCGCAGCGGGAGCGGACCAAGCGTGGCACCATCGCCAGTGAGCATGTCCATGTCCTTGCACCAACCATCAACCTCAAGTGTCCAGGTGCGGTTCATCCCCGGCGCCACACTAGGAGTACCAACAGCGTCAAAGCGCAGTTGCACTTCCTCACCTGCGCCAAAGATGGCAACTGCATCATCGGTGGCGGCAACGAGTGGAGTGCACATGCCAAAATCGGTGTAGAGCCCGGGTTGCATACGGCAATCCCACAGCGGTGCGCGACGGGAGTAGTCATAGTCCGCACGCCGCTGCGTATGCGGCACACGCGCAGCGAAGCCTGCGTTTGCCACAGTAGCAGAGATGAGCGGTGCTTCAATACGGCGGGCTTGGTCGCATGGCTCAAACCACGCAAGCGTCACTGCGTCCACGTAGATCTCCATGGTTGTCCGAACGCGGAGCGTCGTACAGCCGGGCGGCAACGCGCTCCGTGGCAGTGGAAACACGGCGCGACGGGACATCCCCGCTGGATAGCCATACTCCGCCACTACCGACTTCCATGCTCCCGTTACTGGATCACGCGCCTCGATCGAAGGTGCTTGGTAAGGCGCCGACGCCTGCCACATCGCAAAGCCAGTAGACGAATACGGATACTCAACCCAACCATCAACAAGGAGCGCCGGATCTCCGGCATGCGCATCAATCGCATCTGCAAACTCAATGGTGAGCACTGCTTCCTTTGCAAGCCGCCCAATGAAACGATGATCGACCGCACCAAAGTGTGCAGCCACCCCATCACGCTCCATGATCGCCTTCGTCTGATCAGACTCAGCAGCCTGACCAGCGACAACCCCCGCGCGCACAGGCTGTGCTGACGTACGGAAGAAACATGCGTTGCCCGTTGGTGGTGCACCGTTGATTGCCATGCGCTCATCAAGAGCCATTTGCCAGCCAGCAGGAACATCCCATGCAACCAGTCGCGCAGCGTCTAGGTAGCACGC